>NZ_DBHIRJ010000017.1:0-7687 GCF_057275535.1 Abiotrophia sp. | reverse complement strand
CTAAATTATTGTTTATCTCTTTATTTAGTTCAATTCTAGCATCAATTTTACAAAGGATGCTTGCTATTTTTTCTTGTTTTTCTATTTTAAACAGAGGAACCTGATATTTCATAATAGTCTTTTTATCACCTCGAGGCATTTTCGTCCCCTTTGACGTAGCCATTACATAACCAAAGAAGCTATCATCTGATAAGACATAATATAAAAAATCTTGATCTATACCCTCTTTTGCAGTAAAAACAAGCACATCATTAGAGCACCCTCCATCATATTTAGCTTTCCATATTTTTTTGAAATATGGTCTAATATTGGAAACCAGAATATCCCCTTGTTTAAATTTTTGAGTACTCTCAATCGAAGGTAATGATGATGCTGTAGTTATTCCAGATTTATTAGGCAACATATTTTCAGTCGATATATAATTTCTATGATTCAATTCTGAGACCTTAACTCTCCCTTGTCGGTAATCACAAATAGATTCTAAGTTACACTTCATATCCTATCGCCCCCAATTTTTGACGAATTTCCTCTTCTAATTCACGAGACTTTTGGAACATCTCAGATAGTTCAGATGTCAGACGCGCCATTTTCTCTTCGAATGGCTCTCCATCGTCCTCCTGCTCTTCTATTCCGACGTATCTTCCTGGCGTAAGGATATAATCTTGATTCTTAATATCGTCTAAAGTCGCAATCGCAGAAAAACCTTTCTTTTCTTCCAAGTTACCATTTTGAAAATCTTCAAAGGTTTTTGCTAATAACTCTATATCTTCTTCGCTAAAATCTCTATGCCGACGGTCAACCATATAACCCATATTTCGCGCATCAACAAACAGAGTTTTCCCTTTTTGTTTCTTGTTTTTACTAATAAACCACAGTGTTACAGGGATAGTCACACTATAAAAGAGCTGAGTTGGTAAAGCAACAATTCCTTCTACAAGATCAGCTTCAATGATTTTTCTTCGAATCTCGCCTTCTCCAGAAGATTGAGAAGATAATGCTCCATTAGCAAGCACTAAGCCGATTTTCCCATTAGGAGCTAAGTGGTGAATCATATGTTGTATCCATGCATAGTTGGCATTCCCTGACGGTGGCGTTCCATATTTCCAACGAACATCATCTTTCAATTTATCTTGTCCCCAGTTAGAAAGGTTGAAAGGCGGGTTAGCCATAATAAAGTCTGCCTTTAAAGTCTTATGGAGGTCATTGAAGAAAGTATCCGCATGATAGTCACCAAGGTTTGCTTCAATCCCTCTGATAGCCATATTCATCTTGGCCATTTTCCAGGTATCGGCATTGGATTCCTGGCCATAAACAGAAATACTCCCTCGCTTACCACTATGTTCCTCAATGAATTTCTCACTCTGTACAAACATACCGCCACTTCCGCAACATGGATCATAAACACGGCAGTTATCGAATGGTTTTAGTATAGAAACTATTGTCTTGACGATACTGGAAGGTGTATAGAATTCGCCACCCTTGGTGCCTTCATAAGAGGCAAATTGAGCAATACAGTATTCATAGGTTCTACCTAATAAGTCCTTACTTGCTTCTGTTCCATCCATTTTGACTTCATTAGTGAACAAATCAACAACATCGCCTAACACACGTTTGTCCAAATCAGGGCTAGCATAATTCTTAGGCAGTACATTTTTTAAGCTTGGATTTTCTCTCTCAATTGCTCTCATCGCATCATCAATTACTTGACCAATTTCAGGAGCGCGGGAGACAGACGCAATTGTACTCCATCTTGCCTCTTCCGGAACGAAGAAGATATTTTCCTCCGCGTAAGCATCACGATCATTCTCAAATCCGTCTCCTTCAGCTACTAGCTCATCATAGCGTTTTTCAAAAGCGCTAGAAATATAGCGGAGGAAAATAAGTCCTACAATTACTTTTCTATACTCTGCAGCAGGAATATGTCCCCACAAGACACATGCTGCATCCCAAATCTGCTTCTCAAATCCAATTTTCGTATTATCTTTTTCAGCCATTCTTAGGCCTCCTTTATTTTTCATTACTTTTCTTAGTTAATAACGCTAATTCCCCTAAAAAATCTCCCATTACCCCCCTACTTTCTGTATTTACAATTGTTAAACCTCTTACATTATATCATGCTCACAAACTTATATATAGCGTTTTCTTATCTATTTTACTCCTTGTATAAGTAACTTTCGTTTCTAAATTTAGTAAGTCATTAATAACTTCCCCCTCATATACCTAGGAGGCTACTCCTCTTTCCCCAATCCCCAGTGACTACCTGGCCTCATTAAGCCAAAAGCGGGCCTGGTGCTGGTCAGGATGGCTGGCGTATGAGCGGGGCTTGGAGCCCTAGCGACTTAGCCCAGCCATAGCCAGACAAGGCGGAAGACAGCCGTAGGCGGGCTGGAGCCGGTCCCTGCACTTGGCCCGCCTTTTGGCTTAATGAGGCCAGGCAGTCACGGCTCGGCAGGCAGACACCAAAAAACCAGCCACCTCCCCACAAAGGGCCAGGCAGCTGGTCTTTTTCATTATATCTAATTTATTGCCGTCAGGCGGGCAGAAACTAAGTAACTAGCCCCCCCTACTTGTCCTTGTCCTTATCCTCCAGAATCTCAAACCCATAGCCACGGATATTGGCCCGCAGGAGGTCCAGGTATTGGCGGGTAATAGGGCTTGGCTCTACCTGTTGAGGCATGAGGTAGCCCAGGGTCATCATGTCGTCCACTTCCAGGGGAATGGCGATGATCTTGTCGTCGTTGAGCTCGCTGGAGATAATCCCTGAAGAAATGGTATAGCCGTTGAGCCCCACCATGAGGTTGAAGATGGTGGCCCGGTCGCTGACCTTGATGTGCATCTTGCGGTTAAGGGTACTCAAAATCTCTTCCGCAAAATAGAAGGAGTTCTCCTGGCCTTGCTCATAAGATAGGTAAGGATAGTCCTCTAGGTCCCGTAATTTGACCGAAGACTTCTGGGCCAAAGGGTTGTCCCGGCAGACGAAGACGTGGGGCTTAGCCTTGAACAAAGGCGTAAACTTGAGCTTCTTCTCCTTGAAGAGTTTGGTCAGGACCTGGCGGTTGAACTTGTTAAGGTAGAGAATGCCCAGGGAACTCTTGAAGGACATGACGTCTTCCAGGATGTTCTGGGTCTCGGTCTCCCGCAGGGTGAACTGGTACTCTTCCGCATCCACCTGCTTAATCAAGTCCACGAAGGCATGGACCACGAAGGCATAGTGCTGGGCGGACACCGAGAAGGCCTGCTTACGGACGGTGTGTTGCTTGTATTTGGCTTCCATGAGCTTGACCTGGTCCAGGATTTGGCGGGCATAAATCATAAACTCCCGGCCTTCATTGGTCAGAGAGACCCCGGACTTCTGGCGGACTAGCAGCTGCAGATCCATCTCCTGCTCTAATTCCTTAATGGCGTTACTGAGGCTGGGCTGGGATAGGAAGAGGGCCTTGGCTGCTTCATTAATAGAGCCCGATTCCACGATTTTCTCAAGATATTGCAGTTGTTGGATTCGCATCATAGTCACTCCCTTGAATTACTCCAGTATATTATAACCTAAAACTATAACCGTGTATACTTTTTTTCAATTATTCAAGAGGACCGTTTCCATGATAGGATAGACTTATCAATAAGGAGGTCGATTGCATGACAACATCGATTATTGGTTTCCCACGAATCGGGGAACACCGTGAATTAAAATTTGCTACTGAAAAATACTTCCGTAAGGAAATCAGCGCTGAAGAACTTCAAGCAACCGCTAAGGAACTCCGCGCTAAACATTGGCGCCTAGCCCAAGAACGCGGCGTGGACCAAATCCCAAGTAATGACTTCTCCCTCTACGATACCTTCTTGGACACTGCTGTCCTCTTCAATATCGTACCTGAGCAGGTTCAAGCCATTGACTTGAGCGAATTGGACAAGTACTTCGCCCTAGCCCGCGGCTACCAAGGGGAAAAAGGTGACGTACGCGCCCTCCCAATGAAAAAATGGTTCAACACCAACTACCACTATATTGTACCTAAATTCGAAGCTAACACCCAAGTTAAGTTGGCCGGCCACAAGCTTTTCGATGAATTCCAAGAAGCTAAGGACTTAGGCATCCACACTCGTCCAGTCTTAGTTGGGCCATTCACCCTCTTACGTCTGGCTGAGTACGCTGAAGGTGTTAACCCAGTTCAATTCATCGAGCCTTTAGTAGCGGCCTACAAGGAAGTCTTCCGTCGCTTGGCTGACTTAGGCGCGACTGACATCCAATTAGATGAGCCTGCCCTAGTTAAGGACATCTCTGAATTGGAATTGACCCTCTTCGACAAACTCTACCAAGGCCTATTAGCTGACAAGGCTGGCTTGTCCGTCCTCTTACAAACCTACTTTGGTGACGTGCGTGACGTCTACAACCACTTGGTACAATTACCAGTTGAAGCCATCGGTTTGGACTTCTTAGAAGGCCGCAAGACCTTAGAATTAGTCAAAGAACACGGCTTCCCAGCTGACAAGGTCCTCTACGCAGGGGTGGTTAACGGTAAGAACATCTGGCGCAACGACTACGCTAAGACCTTAGCCCTCTTAGAAGAAATTCCAGCCCAAAACGTGGTCCTATCCACTTCATGTTCTCTCCTCCACGTACCTTTCACTACAGCTAACGAAGAGTTTGCGCCTGAAATCTTGGCTCACTTCGCTTTTGCTGCTGAGAAATTAGACGAGTTACGTGAATTAGATGCTATCCGTGCTGGCCAAGGGGATGAATTCTTAGCAGCTAACAAGGCCCTCTTTGCGGCAGAACGTACGGTTCGCAATGCGGAATTAGCTACTCAATTAGCTGGCCTAGATGACGCAGCCTTCACCCGCCAACCTGCTTTGGCTGAACGTGCTAAGGCTCAACACCAAGCCTTCAACTTACCAGTCTTACCTACTACCACTATCGGGAGCTTCCCACAAACACGCGAAGTCAAGGTTAACCGTGCGACCTTCCGTCGTGGCGAGAAGACAGAAGCAGAATACACTGCCTTCATCGAAGCTGAAATCGACGAATGGATCAAGTGGCAAGAAGAAATCGGCCTTGACGTTCTGGTTCACGGTGAATTCGAGCGTAACGACATGGTGGAATACTTCGGTGAGAACCTGTCCGGTTACCTCTTCTCTAAGAACGGTTGGGTACAATCCTACGGGACCCGCGGCGTGAAGCCACCAATCATCTGGGGCGACGTTAAGCGTGAACGTCCTATCACCGTTAAGTGGTCTGCCTACGCTCAAGCCCAATCCGACCTGCCTGTTAAAGGCATGTTAACCGGTCCGGTGACTATCCTTAACTGGTCCTTCCCTCGTGAAGACATCACCATCAAGGAATCTACCCTGCAAATTGCTTTAGCAATCCGTGAGGAAGTCCTTGACTTGGAAGCTGCCGGCATCCATATCATCCAAATCGACGAAGCAGCCCTCCGTGAGAAATTACCTTTGCGTAAGTCTGACTGGTACTCTGAATACCTAGACTGGGCTATTCCAGCCTTCCGCTTGGTTCACTCCGGCGTGGCACCAACGACTCAAATCCACACCCACATGTGCTACAGTGAATTCACTGACATCATCCCTGCCATCGAGCAATTAGATGCGGACGTGATTTCCTTCGAAGCATCCCGTTCTAACCTCCACATCTTGGACGAATTAGAACGCCAAAACTTCCAATTACAAGTAGGTCCTGGGGTTTACGACATCCACTCCCCTCGTGTCCCTTCTGTGGAAGAAATTGAACACACCATCCGCGCCATCTTGGCCAAAGTGCCAACTGAACGTGTCTGGATCAACCCAGACTGCGGTCTCAAGACGCGTGGTATTCCAGAAACTAAGGCTAGCTTGGTTAACTTAACCCAGGCTACCCGTAACATTCGAGAGGAGCTCTAACCCCTATGACACAGCCACCGGCACCCTTCCACCATCCATCCTTATCCTATGAAGTCTTCCCGCCCAACACCCAAGTTGGGGCGGAGAGACTGACCCATACTTTGAATGATTTGGCGGAACTCAAGCCGGACTTCATCAGTGTCACCTGCAGCAATCGCCAGCCTAATATTGAGGAAACCACCCTTAAGGTAGCCAATCACGTTCAGAATACCCTGCACATCCCCACCATCGCCCACCTGCCAGCTATGTACCTGAGCAAGGAGCGCGTGGCGGATAGCTTGGATTCTCTGGACCAACTGGGCATCCGTCGGGTCCTGGCCCTACGCGGCGACATTTTGGAAGGCCTGGAGCCGGTCGGTGACTTCTCTTATGCGGAAGAGCTCATTCATTTCATTAAGGAAGGCAAGCCCCATTTCGACATTACGGCGGCCTGCTATCCGGAAGTCCATCCCGACGCACCTAATGCAGTCGCGGACATCCGCTTCCTCAAGCGCAAGGTCGACGCTGGCGTTGACCGCCTGATTACCCAACTCTTCTTCGACAATGATTGCTTCTATCATTTCCAGGAAAAGTGCGCCCTGGCCAATATCGAAGTGCCAATCCTGGCGGGTATCATGCCCATCGTCAACCGCAACCAGGCCCTGCGCCTGCTGACCACCTGTGAGACCACCAAGTTGCCTCGCAAATTCAAAGCCATCCTGGACAAGTATGAGCACGAGCCTCAAGCCCTCCGGGCAGCCGGCCTAGCTTATGCCCTGGACCAAATTGTCGACCTGATCACCCAAGGCGCCGACGGGATTCACCTCTATACCATGAACCAGTCAGACACCGCCCACTATATCGCGGACGCGGCTAAGGCCTTGTTTAAGTGAAAATGAAATAGAAGAGCCAGCCCTAGGGGGCTGGCTCTTTTGACTTGTTGCCTTATGTTAGTTTTTTATGTTCAGCTTCTTCTTTTAATGCCTGAATTTCAGCGTCTAGCTTATTAGCCTTCTTCGTAAGATAAGCTAGATAAAGCGATAAAATTATTTGGACAATAAACAAGATAGTTAGGATAATTTTCATGATGATTGTCATGCGCGACCTATCACTGGAGCAATCACGCACGTATTCACCTCCAAGCTTGTGATAACACTAGTATACAACTTAAGCATTAGATTTTCCAATAGAAAGCTAACTTTATGATATGATCCTATTTATTCATCTCCATATCTGCTTATTTTTTCTTACAATTTTTTTGATGTGCTTTTAATTTCTTCATCGCCCAATCATAATGACTTGAAGTAGTGCTTACAAAATACGAACCAAGTACACTTCCTCCTACCCACTTATAGACATCTTTTGAAAATAATTCTTCGTTTGTAAATCTCTCAGCTAATTCTAAAATATCTTTATGGGATTTATGAAACATTTCTTTTGCATCTTCAAGAGAAGTATTTTGATGTTTTTTCCAAAACTCGACATTCATATCTCCATAAGTTTTCCAATTATATGGAGCTGGAATAAAAGGTTTTGCCACTCCCTTTAAATTTGTATCTACCCAATTCAAAAGAAGCTGGTGCCATTCATATAAATGGATCAAAATATCTCTTAGATTTTTATCTCTTTTCCAATGAGCCTCTTTCTTTTTTTCATCACTTGAAAAGTCAAAAGGTGTGTTTAATTCTTCGTCAGATAGCTTAGCAATTAATACGTTCAACTTATCATAGTTTTCTTTCGCTGCAATCATTAAATCTTCTTTTGTTCTTGGTCTTGGCATAATATTTCCTCCTACTTTACGCTATATCTCAATATGGTTTTT
>NZ_DBHIRJ010000016.1:0-8134 GCF_057275535.1 Abiotrophia sp. | reverse complement strand
ACTAAAGCCTAGTCAAAATCCCTCAGCCTTCTTAGCAAGGACTGAGGGATTTTTTCTGCTTAAGCAAGTAAACACGGGGTGCTAGCTAGCCTTAAGCAGGACTCTTGTGCTAGAATACAAGAAAGGAGTGTGACAGGGAATGGATTTAGGAATCATTGAAGCTTTTGCGCGTCAACGTATGGCACAAGATAAGACAGGGCACGATATTCAGCACCTTGAACGTGTGGTTGCCAATGCTCATCGTTTGATGGTAGCTGAATCACAGCCCATTAAAACCTCCATTGTGCTAGCTGCAGCTTGGTTGCATGATGTTATTGATGATAAGGTGACATCAAATCCAGCTCAAGCGCGCAGAGAAGTAGCAGAGCTTCTAATACAAGCAGGGGCAACTTTACCAGAGCGAGATACTATTTTAGAAATTATGGACCGTCAGTCTTTTAGCAAAAATCTGCAAGAAAAACAATCTCTATCACTTGAAGGGCAAATTGTACAGGATGCAGACCGACTAGATGCCTTAGGGGCAATTGGCATAGCTCGTACCTTTTATTATGGAGGTTCACGAGGACATGATCTCTATAATGACTTGCCTCCTCGTGATTTGTCCCAATTAAGTCAAGAAGATTATCGTCAAAATCAGAGTAGCCTGGCCCATTTCGATGAGAAATTATTAAAGCTAGCTGACTTGATGAATACTGCCTCAGGCCGTGCTCTAGCCCAAGAGCGAACAGCCTTTATGCGTCAGTACCTGGCACAATTCTGGGCTGAAATCAAAGGAGAATGTTAGATGAATACACTAATCATGAAGAAGAAAGCCAGTCAAGGGCTGAAACAAGGCAAGGTGCTGATTCAGTTAGCTGATGTCATGGAGCCAGAAGTAACAGATCGACTAGCTGAAGGAAGCATAGTAGGCTTAAAGTCAGTGACGGGGCAGTGGCTGGGACTCATGCTAGTCGGACGCCAGCAGAAAGGACTGGGGTGGCTGCTAACTCGAGACAGTCAACTAGACGATAACTGGGTGGAGAAACGGATTCAAGTTGCCTTGTCTCAGCGCCAGGCCTATTTCAATCGTTCAGACTTAACTGCCTTTCGCTTAGTTAATGGAGAAGGAGATGGATTGGGCGGGGTGACAGTGGATTGGTATGCAGGATTTATCCAGCTTAACTGGTATTCTCAAGGAATTTACCATTACCGCGATGAGCTAGTATCAGCTCTTAAAGCTCATGTTTCCGACATCTTGGGAATCTATGAAACTCAGCGCTTTGACCAACAAGTGGCTGAACAAGCTATTAACCATCTTGAAGGGCAAGTTGCACCTGCCCCAGTCATTATTCGTGAAAATGGCATTCACTACGCCATTCATCTCGGACAGGAATGGATGACCGGACTCTTCTTGGATCAACGACAGGTGCGAGACTACGTCATGCAGGGAGCTGCTGGTAAGAAAATTCTAAACCTTTTCAGTTATACAGGTGGCTTCTCAGTAGCTGCTGCAATGGGGGGCGCAAGCCAGACCGTTAGCGTAGATGTGGCTAATCGAAGCCTAGCTAAGACCCAGGAAAACTTCGCGTTAAATGGTATAGAGGCGCCTAGTCAAGCGCATGAAATTCGTGTCATGGATGTATTCGACTATATCCGCTATGCTAAGCGTAAAGGACTGACCTTTGACCAAGTTGTGTGCGACCCACCTAGCTTTGCTCGGACGAAGAAATATACTTTTTCTGCACTCAAAAATTATGGCCGGCTTGCGGCAGATCTTTGGTGTTTGGTGGCCCCAGGTGGTCAACTAGTCTTATCTACCAATCACTCAGCCTATTCTTTAGAGGACTTTAAAGCAGATTGCTTGGCGGC
This sequence comes from Abiotrophia sp., assembly GCF_057275535.1. NCBI lineage: Bacteria > Bacillati > Bacillota > Bacilli > Lactobacillales > Aerococcaceae > Abiotrophia > Abiotrophia sp. Next base: position 6,286 of record NZ_DBHIRJ010000016.1, on the reverse strand, counting down.
TTGTCCAGACGCTGAACTGCAGGCTAGTTTTGGCTTAGGAGAGGATTTCCCGCGGTCAGAAGATGAACGCAGTGATTACTTGAAAGTATTAGTCTTGGCCAAGGGGACCAAGGGCTAATTATTGTGGTAAGGCGCTTTAATTTTTAGCTATTCTATGATAGAATTGTAGGGAATAGGTAGCAACCTAATTAGAGGAGGGATTTAAGATATGCAATGTCCAAACTGTGGCAAGCCAGTCAGAAGTAAGACACACTGTGCCCGTTGTGGCTACTCCTTCACGGAGAAGAAAGTGGTAAGGGAACCACATCAACAGGTTGAAGATGCTTTTGATCCAAATGCAGTCATGCCTCATGATGATTTGCATGAGACCATGGAATATGAAGCTTGGCGTAACACCCAAGAACTGAAGAATTTTGACCAAGAAGCGGTCAGTCAGTCTTTAGATTTCCAAACAGAGGATGAAGACGAGGAATTAGTACCTGAATTCAAACCAAAACGTCGACGTGGCTTTATGCGAGTGATTTTCAGCATCTTACAAATGGTAGCGGTGCTTATTCTCTTGTTCTTAGCCTTCTTGTATGGCCCTGAATTGCCTAAATATTTACCACAAGCTTTGAATGCAGTCGGGATTAAGTGGGGTAATCAAAATACGGAAACTCCTGCCTCCTCGACCTCTAGCCAAGTTGCGCAAGAATCTAGCAAGGAAGAAGCAAGTACTGCTGCAGGCCTCCAAACTAAAGATAAAAAAGTGGATGTTTCTAACTATCCATTTGTAACCTTAACCCTGACCTTCGAACGCCCGTTAGAAAACTTAACGCGTGATACCTTCAAGTTCTCCGTTGATGGGACTGAATTGACAGAATATTCTTTGGTTAAGGAATCCAATAATCTTGTCTTACGTTACGTTGATCCAAGCTATCAAATTACTAAATCGACAGGTACTAAAGTCAATGTTGCCATTAAGGCTGATAGCTTAAGCTATAATGATCAAGTTGACTATCAGACACCTGATTTAGGCTTAAGCCAAGACCAAGTTAAAGCTTTAGATACAGCTTTCAAATCGGACAGTAAGCAAATTCTTGCTTTACAAGAAGTAGGTAGCAAGGCTCCTTACTTATCAAGTACCAAGTCTACAGAAGCCTCCAACCTTTTTGCTTGGTTTGTTTTAGCTCGGACTTATCAATTGATTGATGAGAAGAAATTCGAATTGACAACCGAAGTTGAAATTCAGGAATCCTTGCGTATTGGGACAGGGGAGACGGCGATGTCAACTCATGCAATCGGCTCTAAGATTAGCATCCAAGAGTTGATTGATGCAGTAGTCGTTTCTCAAGATGCCACTGCTTTAAATTACTTAATTCAACAAGTAGGGGGCGCCAATGAGTTAAATATTTGGCTTAACAGTCAAGGCTACTATTCTACCAAGATGAGTGCTAACTTAGGTGTGAACGACTCTGGTGATATCACAGGTGTGGCAACAAGTGCCTATGATTTGACTAACTTGCTTAATCAGTTAGCTCAAGATAAGTTGGTGAACGAGAAGGTCAGCGCGGCAATTAAGGAAGCAGTTCTTAAAACGCCAGTGTCTACTAAGTTCCCAGCGGACTTGACGACTGTCACTCGTCGTTATGAGATGACAACACCTGATCAAGTAGGGTCTATGCATCACTATGCCGCTATCTTAGAGATGAATGGTAAGTCAGTGATTGTCGTAGTTTTGGGTGCTCCTGGACAAGGTGAAGCTGGTAACGCCAATGTTGCGACAATCGTTAAGACTCTTGCAGAATTTGACTTGGGCCAAGCTAGTGCTAATGAATCTAGCTCATCTAGCAGTGATTCTTCAGCAACAAGTAGCTCTTCAGGGCCTGAATTACCTACTCAGGCTGAGCTCAATAATCCTAATGTGGAACCAGCTCCGGTCTTCGATTACTTCGATGATGATGGCGACGGCGTTCTCGATTCTACGCCACGACAAGGGCGTTGGTATTGGGACACTACTCGTGGAACCTGGCTTTATTATTAATGCAAAAAAAGAGCTGAGACGAATAATTCTGTCTCAGCTCTTTTTGGTATATGGATTCGGTAAACTACTGAGCCTGTTTCTTAGCTTGAGGATTTGGCAACAGGCGGTTAACTAGAATGGCAATGGCAGAGCCAATGATAGCATCCAAAATACGATTGGCACCATAATCTAGGAGGTGCTCTTTAGGTGTATTAAGGAAAACGACAAAGAATGTTGCGCTAGAATTGATGACGCTAGCTGGGTGGTTGAAGGCATTGCAGAAGACGATGATTAAGAGAATTCCCAAACTTGCTCCTAATACACGATAGATAGGTAAGGGGAGATTCATCCAAAGGGCAATCTGGGTCAATAAGATGGCGATGATGACGCCGAGGGTATTGCCAAAAAGTCTAATACGACCAAATTTAACAGAGGTCTCGTGTTCAGTTCTCAGGGTAAAAACGGCAGCGATTGCCGCTAAGACAGCAGGTTGGCGGTGTAAAAGTTCGAAGAGGGTAATTGTTAAGCCGACCGCAATCATGGTCTTAAAGGTCCTCATTCCAACTTTAAAGGCTTTGAGGTCGAAATTTAGTTTCATACAGCTTATATTCCTTTGTAGACGTTCTTAGGCTTAAGTGTACCAAAAAAAGAACTTGGGGACAAACCATTTGATAGTTCACCTAAAAGGTGTATAATGGAAGAAAGTAATCCATCAATGAGGTGATATAAATGAACCAAGCCCTTATCAGTATTGTACTTAATGCCGTCAAAGAAAAATATGTAACCGAAAAGGCCTTTTATACAGATAAACTCGGTATCAGTCCCCAGAGCTGGGATCGTTTCAAGAAGGGAGAACAGGGTCTCAAATATGAGAATGTCAAAATCCTGTCGACTCTCTTCACTGATTACGAATGGATGCTCGTTCAAAAAGTCGTTCGTAATGCAGAACGTCTGAGTGATGTGATGGCCAATCCAGTTAAAGAATATCAGTACCTCAAGTATCAGATTGCCCGCCGTTGGATTCATCAAGGCATGGCCCGTATGGAGTGGCACCACAGCGAACCTAATGAGGAAAGCTCAAATCGCAAATCTAATATGATGATTTTACAAGTAATTGCTGATTATCATATCTGGGGTTATAGTGATGTCTTAGAATTACGGTTACCAGGCATTATTCGCCAACAAATTGAAGGCGATGAGATTAAACTCTTGGAATGGTTTGATAACCAATTGAATGGTGAGCTCTAAGAGATATCAAAATAAGAAATAGAGCAAGGAGGTGAACCATGGCCAAAAAAGGTAAAAGCTACTATGCCAAGAAGAAAAAAGCAAGTAGTGGCTGGAACTGGAAAAAAATCAAAACTCGCTGGCGGAAGTTTCGTTTAGCCCTTTATCAGAAATTGGGCAAGGGGACCCTACTAGCTATTGGACTTACTTTGATTCTATTTTTAACTTACCAAGTAATCCAAGACCGTGGTGGTCAGCCGGAGAATAATCATCAAGTGCAACACCTTAATCGGGAATCATTTGTTCAGAAATTAGTTCCTACTGCGCAACGTTTGCAGAAGCAGTATGGCGTTCTGGCTAGTGTTTCCTTAGCCCAAGCTATGGTTGAGTCGGATTTTGGTCAGAGCCAACTGGCCGCTAATTACTATAATCTATTCGGTGTTAAAGCTGAAGCTGGAGATCCAGATGGGGTGGATTTGGAGACCAAGGAATTTGTTAATAATGAGTGGGTGACCATCGTCGATCGTTTTAAGGTCTACAAATCTTGGGAAGACTCTCTAATTAAACACGCGGAGCTAATTTTTTACGGTACATCTTGGAATTCTAAGCAGTATCAAGCAGTATTAGAGGCCAAGGACTATCAGTCCCAGGCACGAGGTTTACAGTCTTCCGGATATGCGACGGATCCAGATTATGCGGAGAAGCTAATTGCTGTCATTGAAGAGTGGCAGCTGACTCAATATGATAAATGAGTTGATATTTTTTCATGGGTTTAAGCAATAAAATATGTTACACTAGTATGGTAGAAAAATGAAGGAGGCAGCGATATGCCAGAGAAACATTACCCAGGCGCAACAGTAGGTATTATTGGATCCAGCGTTCATGCTGCTCTCTTAGCGCAAGCAGCGGGTAAGCTAGGTTACCGCGTAGCCAGTTTGGTCTTGAATCCTGAAAATTTAGTGCGGCAATTTGCGACTTGGCAAACAGTGGCCGAAGCATATGATGAAGCAACCTTGCGATTTTTTGCAGGCCGCATTGATACCGTTATTGTAGAGCCCGGCCTCTTGTCTAATTTGGCATTTAAGGTCTTAGCTGATATTACGGATGTCAGTTTATCAGAAGATTTACGAGCTATTGCTACCGACCGCCTTATCGAAAAGGCCTATCTAGATGAGAAACGTTGCTTGGTGGCGCCTTTTGCTATGGTGACTTCGCTAGAAGATGTTAAGGAAGCGGTGGAGTTTATCGGCTTCCCTTGCTATCTCAAATATACCCAACGGCACATTGAAGCTGTGAGCAGCCATCTCATTCTTTACAGCGAGGCTGACTATGAAGCTGCTCAAGACAAGATTGCCTTGGGAACCTGTATACTTGAGGCTTGGATTCCTAGCGAAAAAGTAGTCTCATTGTCGGTGGTTCGGAACGAACGAGGGGAACTCCTGGTCTATCCACCTTTTGAACAAGTTCAATCTAGTGCAGTGAGTGGTACGCAGGTCCGCTACCCAGTCAAACTCCATGAAGAAGTTGAGCGAGAAATCCGTCGCTTGGGGCGCTATTTAGTCGAGACCTTAGCCTTGGTAGGCTGTATGACCATTGATTTTCTGGTGACTTCTGCTGGCGTGGTCTATATTAATAGTGTTGAGATAGGCGCTAAAGACTCAGCTATGTTTACTCTAGGTGCCATGTCCTTGTCATGTTATGAGGCCATGGTGCGCTCAGTAGTTGGATTACCTCTGCCTAGTCTAGTGCCTTTAGCTGATGCGGCCATCGCCTTACCTCTAGAAGCCTTAAATGCTGAGCAGGTTATGACCCAATACATGCTACGGACTGACTGGGGCTTCGCGCTCTTTAATCCAATGGGACGTAATCCTCTGGATTTAGAAGGACAAGTCATTGTCACAGGAGAAAGTTTGGCTCATTGTCAACGTCAGATTGAGTTGACGGATATCTTGAAAAAATAAGAAATAGGTAGCCATCAGGCTACCTGTTTTTGCTTATAAGTGTTAAGAAGTCAATGCTAGCCTTAAGAAAAATATACGCTAAACTTAGCCCCAGCCTTGCATTCTGAGACAATTCACGCTAGACTAGAGAACAGGGGTTTCAGGCCCAGGCCTGGAATGATAGATTGTATAAGGAGGGTTTCCATTTGGTGGAACATCAAGAAGAAAAACAACAACCTTTTCTCTATCGCTTTTTGGTAGGGATACTGATTGGCTCTGGCTTTATTGTGCCAGGGGTTAGTGGCGGGGCCTTAGCTGCTATTTTTGGGATTTATGAACGCATTATTGGTTTTTTGGCCAACCTAACCAAGAACTTCAAAGAAAATATCCTCTATTTTATTCCGGTAGGACTGGGGGCGCTTTTTGGTATTGTCCTCTTTTCCTTTGGGGTCAGCTACCTATTAGCTAACTATGCTACCATCGTTTCTTGGTTCTTTGTCGGCTGTATCCTAGGGTCCGCGCCTGCTTTATGGCGAGAAGCTGGTAAAGAAGGGCGCAGCCATAAGGACTTATGGGTGCTAGCAGGATCTTTTATCTTTGGGATTGTGCTGTTACAGTTTGGTAGCCATCTCTTTAATGGCCAAGTCGAGGCTAACTTCATTTCTTGGTTTATCTCCGGGGCGCTGATTGCTTTAGGGATTCTAGTGCCTGGTCTTAGTCCATCTAACTTTATCCTTTATATGGGACTCTATGAAAAAATGGCGACAGGATTTAAGCAGTTAGACTTAGCCGTTCTAATTCCAATTGGCTTGGGTGGCTTGGCGACCATTATCTTGCTTTCTAAGCTGATTGAGCGTATTTTCCGCAGTCATTACAGTGTCTTCTTCCATTTTATTTTTGGGATTGTCCTAGCTTCAACGATTGAGATTATTCCAAGAGAGTACACTGGCTTTGGCTTACTCCAATACCTGCTCTGCTTCCTTACTCTACTTTTGGGGACAGGGATGGGTTGGTGGATGGCTCAGCTTGAAGAAAAATATAAGTAAAACAAAAGCCCGGGAAATGTACTGCACCCCATAAGTTGGACAATAAAAATCCAACTTATGGGGTGTTTTCA
>NZ_DBHIRJ010000015.1:5681-15306 GCF_057275535.1 Abiotrophia sp. | reverse complement strand
GCTATAGCCATTCATTTTATTTATTTTTATATGACACAGAATAAAAAATATTCCAGATCTAACTGGGAGTTATTTTGATGAGTTTATAACATAAAAAAAGCTTTGGGAACCAAGGCTTTTTTTTCATTAATTTGTTTTTCCATCAATCCCTACGTGCCCGTGGTTTGAGCCAGCCCACTCTGATTATTTCAGACGCTCATTCTGGGCTTAGAGCGGCCATCCAGCACTGCTTTGTTGGGGTACCTTGGCAACGTTGCGTCTTTCATTTCTTGTCCAACATTGTCGAGACCATCCCCAGAAAGGGGAGTCTAGAGGCGCGCGCTAAGTTTAAGGCCATTTTCCAGGCGCCCACCGCTGAACATGCCAGACGGCTCAAGGAAGAGTTTGAGGCCTCTGTCGCGGACAATCCTCGCTATCAGAAGGCCTTAAAGGTTTTAGATGAGGGATTTGAAGATGCCGTGCAGTTTATGATGGAGCCTGAGATTTATCATCCTAATTTGCGGACTACTAACTCTGTCGAACGTCTGAACCGTGAAATCAGACGGCGGGATAAGGTCATTGGCGTCTATCCTAATATTGCTTCCGCTGAGCGATTAATTGGCGCCATCCTCATTGATTTAAACGATGCCTGGCAGGCTAACGCACGCCCCTTCCTTGTCAACTTCACCAAACGCAAATAAGCTATAGGACAGTCTACATATTTTTACACAGGATTTTGGACTTGACTTCAAAAGCCCGAAAAGCCGCGAGCCAGTGGACCACTCCGTCGAGTGGACCACTGGCTCCCTGGGACCAAGGCAGCAACCAAAAAGCCCCCAGCCCCACACCAAAAAAAGTTACAAGCAGGTTACAATCCTCGCCCTAGATAACAAACTTGCGTCAGCTTGGGGCGGGATCCTTTAAAGCTGATTAACATCTGGGGCATTTTCCCCACAGGAGCGCCTAATTAGGGTATGATAGATACGTGACACGAGGTGGAGGGTCACTGGCCGCGCCAAGTTTGGCGGCTTTTCCTAGCTTAATAGGTCTAGGTCAGCAAGTCCGGCATATTCTTGGCTAATTTAGTCCAGCGCCTACCCACTCAAAGAATTTAACGTCTGCGCCCGAGGGCGTGTGCGATGTATAAAGGAGATATCTATATGAAGAAGACACTTAAAGTGGTGACTGCCTTAACTGTATTAGGTTTTGCAGCACAACAAGCAACTGCCTTAGCCGTAGATTATTCTGATGCGTCTGTAACCGGCTGGGTTCAACGGACGGTTGAACATGTCCGCAACTCTGTAACCAACTCACAATACTATGTGGTACAGTGGGGCGACACCTTATGGACCATTTCTCAGGCCTTAGATGTGCCAACAGAATCCTTAGTCGGTCTCAACGGCATTGCCAACCCAGACTTGATTATTGCAGGGTCTGTCATCTACTATAACCCTTCCGCTAATACCGTAACCTTAGACGACCGTCAAGGTAATGTGGAAACCGTTCAAGCGGATACCCACCAACAAGTGGCCGCTGAAGCTGTTCCACAAGAAGTTTTATCTGAAGCAAGCCAACAACCAGTTGACTTGTCACCAGTCACTCAAGTTCATCAAGCGCCAACGGCTTCTGCCGCTGCTTTCCAAGAAGCACAAGCCGCAGCTGCAGCCCAAGCTCAAGCCCAAGCTCAACCAGTTGCTGAGCCTGCTAGCGCCCAAGAGCAAGCAAGCCAATCTTCTGAGTCTCAAGTCGAATCTGCTAGCGAAATTAACGCGCCAGTTTCTGTTGAAGAAAGCTCAAGTCCTGTTGCGGAATCTACAGCTCCTGTAGCTGAAACGCCAGCTCCAGTTGAAGAAGCGCCAGCGACTCCAGCTCCAGCTGCACCAGCAGTCGAGGAATCTTCTGAGCAAGCTGCTCCAGCTGCTGAAGAAAGCAAGACCGAAGAAACACCAAGCTCAAGCTCAGGCTACCAAGGCATCCAATCCGCAGCCAAAGAATGGATTGCGCAGAAGGAATCCGGTGGTGACTATAACGCAGTCAACCCATCAGGTCGTTACATCGGCCGTTACCAATTAACTGCTGAGTACTTGAACGGTGACTACTCCATCGAGAACCAAGAACGCGTGGCTGACGAATACGTTAAGAACCGTTACGGTTCTTGGGAAGCAGCCAAAGTCTTCTGGGAAGCCAACGGCTGGTACTAAGAAATACAAGAGAGACGGGAAGTTTAGCTTCCTGTCTTTTTTTGTGCCTATAAATAATGCCGCTTAGTACCGGTCCCAGGCCAAAGTCAGTTAACAAAAGTTAACAAGTTGTGCGATTTTACAAGAAATAATTAAAATCATCTTGAAAATTCGTGAAGATGGGAATATGATGTAGTTGTAAACCTTTTCTTAAAGGTAATACAAGTTAGAAAGGAGGGATTACAATGGCAGACTATCGTGCTAACAGCGATGAGGATTATGATGCTGGCTTCTTGATTCAGTTGATTGAGGCAGATTACGGTAGCCAGAAGGAACGGGCCCAACGTTATGGGATTGACCGCTCCCTCTTAAACCGCATTATCTGCGGCCACTATAAGCCGCGGCGACGCGTGGCCTTGCGTTTGACTCTGGGTCTCAATCTAGACAACGACGCCTTCATTCGCATCTTCTACCACCAATTATGGTTGCGCGAGCATCCTGAAGCGGCAGAAGACAGAGCTCAAGGCTGATGCCATCATTTCAGAGAAGATATCGAGCCGTGACCCGGTGGCCACGTCCTCAACTAGCCAAGCGGCTAGCGCTCGATAGCAAGCACAGTTGTCACCAATAGGGGGAATACTTATGGCAACGAATGTTAATAAAAACACAAATAAAGCAAATTCTCTGTCACCACAAGATGTCCAAACGGTCCTAGCGGCCCTCATGAAATTGGCCAGCGACCGTCCCGCCCTAGAGAGTCGGCCAGAACCGGTGATCCTACCGGCCGTCGCCGAAGGTCTGGCTTCTATTCGCCGTCAGTGCCTGAGGGAATGGTTGGGCGGACCTCAAGCCCCAGCCTATCTCAATGAGGGGCTGCGCTACCGCCTCTTCCACCAAGCCCAACGCGACTTCAAACTCCAGTTCGAGGTCAGTCGCTTCGACATGATTCGCCAAGGCGACAAGCAAGCCGCCCTGGATTTCTGGGCCAAATGGCAACCTTCTAGCGCCCTGCGTCAGGCCATCCAAGCCTGCAATGAGAGAGAGGGGCAGGACCTATGAGCCTCAAACGCGTCGTCGACACCCGCTTCTGGAATCAAGTAGACGTCATGGAACGCTATTCCTCCCAGGACAAGCTCTTTGCCTTATACCTCATGACCTGTCCGCGGTCCACGCAACTGGGCATCTATTCCCTGCCCAAGCGGGTCATTGCCTTCGATATGAGTCTGGACGATGCTCAGGTAGGACAACTTCTGGCCCGCTTTCAAGACGATTATCAGGTCATCGCCTATTCCGACCAGACCCAGGAAGTGGCTATTCTGGACTTTCTCACTTATAGCCTAGTCAAAGGCGGCCAGCCGGTCGAGCGCCTGCTACGTAACCAGGCCGAAGATGTCCGCGATAGCCAACTCCTCGTCAAAGTCTTCCAGCACCTAGCCAGCTATTATGAGCATAGCCACCGCCTGATCGACCAGCTGTCCCAGGAGGTCCTAGCCACCGAACTTAAGCGTCGCCAGGAGTTAGGCAGTGAGGGAGAAGGGGTGACTAGTTTGAGCCAGGGGACCCAGCCACTTAGTGCCAGTCAAGAGACTCATGTGGCTTCCAGGAGCCTAAGCACCAGTGACCTTCATAATCAAGATCCTAATCAGAATGACAATCAGATTCATAAAGAGAATCAGAGTCATAATCACAAACAGAATCAGAATCATAATTCAGCGTCCAAGCTGGTCGCTGATTCGGGGGGCAAATCACTAGCCAGTCAGCTCATGACTGATCCAGACCTGACAAAGGGATGCGACAGCGAATCAGCCTTAAGCCTGCCAATGATTAGCTTGGACAGCGACGCCAGTACCCAGCCCTTTGGCCAGGCCATCAGCCTACCAGACCAGAGTGCCAGTCAGCTGCTGACCCAGGCCCAGTCCTTGACCAACAAGGTTACTAACAAGCAGTCAGGCATCAGCCAGACCCTAGCCCGGGCCCAGTCCTTGACCAGTCAGCCAGGCCAGTCCCAGACGGGCATCAACCAGCAGACTATGGACCAATTTGTCCGGCTGGAGCGCGACATGGCCAAGCTGCGGCCCTTTTATGAGCGCTACTTTGGCACTATGACTGGGGCGGAAAGCCTGCAATTTCGGAACTGGCTGGATAAGATTGGTTATTGGCCCGTCATCGAAGCCATCGAGCAGGCTCATCGTCGCCAGGCCAAGAAGCCCTTTGCCTATATTAGCAGCATCTGCCAGCAGGCCAGCAAGTCCTAGCGCACCCTCGGCATCCACTATGAGGAGGGGAAATCAGGTCCCGTCGCTCCAAGCCGACGGACTTTTCAGACAAAAGAAAAGAAAACAACCGCCTGCGTCAACAAGCGGTTGTTCAGTCGAACTAGTGGGGTTAGTCTTAGTTTAACACAGGACGCGCCCCAATAGGTGACTGATTAAGCACAAATATCATGGCGCCTGACAAGCCTTGCCCAGGCTTGGCCTCATCCCTTAGGGTGAAATCGGGATGGGGAGTGTGGGCAGACTGGTGGCGCCCCAAGAGGTGAAACCATGCTGACACAAGACCAGACGCTGGCTCAAACAGCGCTCGTCGAACAGTATGGTGGGGTCATACACTATGTATTACATTCACAAGGTTACTACCGCGGCCATCCCGACTATGAGGACTTCTATCAGGAACTCTACCTCAAAGTCTGGGACCTGGCCCAGAAATTTAAGGGCCAGCCCCTAGAAGAGCAGAGCCACAGCCGCTTCGTTGGCTATGTCAAGCCGGCCCTGCGCTACTATCTCTGGGATTTGGCCCAGGCCGCTAGCCGCCGGCGCAGTCGCGAGCCCTTAGGTCTATTGGCAAATGGTGGCGGGGCTGAGACCGATTCGGAGTTAGTGGCTGATTTGCTGGCCCAGGATTTGAAGCGGTCGGAAACGGGCGCCTGGCAAGCCCAGCAGGGCGGGGCCCAGGAGTCTAGTCAGGGGGCGGACGCCTTCTTGGCTGCTGCTAGGTCGCGCCTGTCTGATAAAGAGGCAGACTTTCTGACTCTTTTGTTGGATCCGCGCCTGACCGACACCGCCAAAGCCCGCCAACTAGGCATCAGCCTCAGCTCCTACGACGACCGCCGCACCCGCTTAGCCACCAAGCTCTGGGATTTGAAGGGCTTGTTGAAAGGGGAGGGGTAGTTGCTTCATTTCGGGACTTTTGCCCGATTTCCGCCATTTTCTAGGAAGCTAGTGGTCCACCCTAAAAAGTGGACCACTGGCTCACGCTTTTTCGGAGCATTTACCGGATTTCTGCCTTTTTCCAGGAAGCTAGTGGACCACTCTTTAAAGTGGACCACTAGCTCACGCTTTTTCTGGGCATTTGCCGGATTTCCGCCTTTTTCCGGGTAGCTAGTGGACCACTCTTCAAAGTGGACCACTGGCTCGCGCTATTTCTGGGCTTTTGCCGGAATACCGCCTTTTTCTAGGAAGCTAGTGGACCACTCTTTAAAGTGGACCACTAGCTCACGTCATTTCGGGGTAATTGCCTGATTTCCGCCTTTTTCCAGGTAGCTAGTGGCCCACTCTTGAAAGTGGACCACTGGCTCGCGCCATTTCGGGGATTTTACCCTGGTTTCAGCCCCTATCCGTCTCACGCAAAAAGCACTGCCCCCCTTGGCGGGGAGCAGTGCTTTTGCTTTATTTACCTAGAGGATTTGTGGCTTGATATTGCGCACTTTGAGGGCGCGGATGACGCGGCCGTACTGGCGTTGGGCGATACCTAGGGAATAACTGCCTTCCACGGTTAGGGTGTGCAAGACGGGATTGTAGCTGACCACCTTGTCCAGGTTAACAATTTCAGAGCGGCTAATGGCCATGAAGGGTTCAGCCAACTCGTCGACCAGTTCTTTCATCGAATGGTAGAACTGATAGCGGGCATTGACAGCGACCACTTCCACGGTATGGGCCTGGGGCAGGGTGGCGAAGAAGCGAATCTTGTCGTAGCTGAGGCTAATCTGACTCTTACCTTGTTTGAAGGTGAAGACTTGTTTGGCCTGGCCATTGATACTGCGCCAGTTGTTGATAGTGTCCAGGCACTCCTTGACGCGTTGGGCCATGTCGTCCATATCATCCTTAGGAATGAAATCCAAAGCCTGCACCTTATAACGCAAGGACAGAGGCAGGTAGTCTTCCTTGGTCGTAACGAAAATAATCTTAGCACCATCGTCATATTGGCGGATCTGCCGCGCAATATCCATACCACTTAGCTCATGTTGTAAGTCAATATCCAGGAAGAAGATGGCATTTCCTCGCCGATCAGTCCAGCTGTTCAGGAGCTTGTCCGGGTCACCCGTCACGCAGGCTAACTCCATGGGATAATCCTCAATCATGACATAGCGTTCAATCAAATCCGCCAGCCACTGACGCTGCTTGGGGTTGTCCTCGCAAATATAGATGGGGAATTTGAAGTCTGTCATGGGACTAGCAACTCCTTCCGAATGAGTAAATGTTGGGTGAAGCGTTGGTTAGCAAATTGAGTGGTCAGTTGGAACTGACTTTCTCGCGCTAATTCTAAGGCGTTGCTCAGGCCCAACCCTCGGCCACTTCCCTTGGTGGAGTAGCCGGCTTCCAGGAGCTTGTTGAGGTCGCCTGGGTCTTCTTGACAGTCATTTTCAATGATAAGGTGAACATCGCCATCATCGTCAAAGACCGCCAAGGTCAGCTTGCCACCCTCCTGATTGCTTAGAGCTTCAATGGCATTGTCCAAGAGAATCCCGATGATACGCACCAAGTAGATAGGGTTGCGCTCAACATTGAGGTGAATCTCATCCGGCACTTCAATGTTGAGGTCTATGCCATTAGTACCGGCAAAGGCCAACTTGGTGAAGAGCAGATTGCGGACATCCGGACTTTGAATCTTGGACAGACGACTGAGTTCTAGGCCTAGCTGGTCGGTCATGACTTGGGTGGGTTGGATATGTTGATGGAAATAATCCGCCAGCCCCTGCCATTCCTGGTCGCGAATGTAGCCTTCCAGGGTCAAGAGGATGTTCTTATAGTCATGACGAAACTTGCGCATTTCCTGATATTGGTCGGCCATCATGCTAGAGAAGGCCTGACTCACCTTGAATTGCTCCTTCTCACGCGCGACTTCTTGGGATTGGTTCATAGCATGGTTGAAGAAAACAATAGATAAAATAGATAGGATAGGCAAGACCACGAAGGGGCTGAAATGAAGAAGCGTCTGAGCTGGACTTGCGTCATACATTTCGGTAATGGTTAGGGCCAAATCGCTATAAATAAAGAAGAAGTAAAGAGAAAGCTGAATCGGGATAATCCAGAAACTGAGCCGGTCGAACTGATTCTGACAATACTTATAAAAGGACATTTCAAGGCGAGTCAACAAGATAATAAGAATGAGCGAGATGATATGAGAAACGATAAGCTCAGTTTCGATAGATTCTATCTGGATATTTGAGAGAAAGAAGTCCTGAATAAAACCATCGAGTTTGAGGTTGATATAGGGGAGCGTAGCAAAAATGGTCGCTTTTACCATGGCATTGGTCTTATCATCACTAGGCTCGATTAGGGCGCCAGTCAGCAAAACAACAAATATAACTAGCTGCGAAACATAGGTAGGAAAACCAAAGATAGAAAATGAATAAGAAATCAAAATCACTGCCATGCTATAAAAAAAGGACATAGGCCAATTTTTAAGAGGATTTCGCTGAGCAAATATACCGATTAGTGTGTGGTAAGATTCACTTAGATTTATAAGAAGCTCCATAGAGTAGCTACCTCCATTGAATAATCTAATAATAAGTCATCGAAAATGATGAAAAAACTATCGAAAAAGACGAGTAGTCATCGAAAATGATGTTTTGAACATCGCTTTTGATCTTTTGCAATCGAAAATGATGAAAAAACTATCACTTATGACGACTTCGAACTATTTTCTATGATTCTATTATATAGTTATCTCATCAAAACGACAAGGAGTGTTAACGAAATATGAGTAAAAGATTATAAATATCTTGGAGTTTACTAGACAAATCAGCCCAAAACATCAAATTCGACGATTTTTAATCGATTTTGATGACTTTGCCCCATTTTGCTGGTCCAAGGCTTATACTATAGTCAAGAAAAGGAAAAAAGGAGAGACCTACCATGAAAGCAATTATTAAAAAGAGTATTACATTATTAGCAGCCGTGAGCCTGGCTTTGCCATTGGCACCAGTGCCGGTTGCCCAAGCGCAAGAGACCTTATCCGTTGTCAACCTAATGCCTAAGGCGGACGAGACAGCTTCCGAGAAGGGGCTAGTCAAGATTCATTTAGTCGACAAGGACGGCAAGGTTCACAAGACACTCTACTATACTAGCGTCAATACAGCTGATGTGACCTTGGGCCAAATCTATGACTTGCTTAAGGGCACTTATAAGATTGAGCGCGCCCCTCAGAATGTCAAGAGTGACGCAGCTAAGAAGCACTATGTCACAGACAAGGGCGAGTTTGACGGCCATACTTTTGAAGCCAACTTTGTCTTGGAAGCAGCCGACAGCCTGCCGGTAGAGGAAGCCCAAGAACCTAAGACTTACGCGGTGACAGAGTTGCCTAAGCAAAACCCTGTCTTAGACGCCCAACTCATGACGGTTAAGGTTCAAGATGACAAGCAAGCAGTCTCCGAAACCAGCCACTACCTGGTTAACAGCGAGACCAGCCAGTCTGCCTTCGACATGGCGGCCCAAGCTTTCGTCAAAGCCCATCCCGACTACAAAGTCGACGCCAGCCAAGCTCAACAAGTGGGCCAAACCAACCCAGACGCCAAGGAAGAGGTGCAAACTAACCTGGGCACCTTCAAGGTCTACCGTTCCAACTATGTGCTGACCGCCGTGGCGGCCGGGCAAGCTGCGCAGTCTAGTCAAGCTAGTCAGTCTAGTCAGGCTGCCAATAGCCAAAGCCAAGAAAGCAAGGCACCAGCTGCCAGCCAATCTTCAGCCACAAATCAAGCATCCGGCGCCAACCAATCTTCTGCTACTAGCCAAGCACCAGCCGCCAACCAATCTTCCGGTGCTAACCAAAGCTCCGCAGCCAGCCAAGCGACTAAGGAGTCTAAAGAGCCAGGCGTTCGCTATGACCGTAATGGCCGCCGCCTCCCAAGCACTGGTGAAGCCTCCTCAATCCTTTCCCTCTTCATCATCGGCCTCCTAATCGTATCCGGCATCTGGATCGCCTACACCGAACACCGCAAACACTCCCGTTAACAGCAAACAGCCCTGCCATTCTAGTGGCAGGGCTTCTTTTGTGTTTTGGAAAAAGGGAGCGGAGCGCCGGCTGCCTAAAAAGATAGATTCTGGTAGAGCTAGTGGTCCACTCGGTCGAGTGGGCCACTAGCGCGCCCTAACAGTAGCCACTTGCCTCCAAAAAGGCAGAAAGAGCTGGAGCCAGTGGTCCACTCGGTCGAGTGGGCCACTAGCGCGCCCTAACAGTAGCCACTTGCC
>NZ_DBHIRJ010000015.1:0-5581 GCF_057275535.1 Abiotrophia sp. | reverse complement strand
TCCAAAAAGGCAGAAAGAGCTGGAGCCAGTGGTCCACTCCGTCGAGTGGACCACTGGCTCGCCACGAAAGCGGCCTCTAGCCCCCAAAAAGGCAGAAAAAGCCGGAGCCAGTGGTCCACTCGGTCGAGTGGACCACTGGCGCGCCCCCAAACAAGGCACCAACCCCTTTACCAGTTAGTAAAGTCGAGTACCTTCCAGAAGATATCACGGATTTCTTGGGGGGATTCTTTGGCGCCGCTGCTGACCCAGAGGTTGATGATGCCTTCGACTAGGCTGAGGACACATTCCAGGGCGTACTTTTGGTTAATAGGGAAGTTGCGGCCTAGAAAGTTCTGCAAATCGGCTGGGTCTTCGCGTTGGAAGAGTTGCAGCATGAATTCGCGGATGGTGGCCTTGAAGTTGAGGTAGTTGCTTTGGGAGAGGGCGTAGATGAAGTCGTAATTTTCCTTAATATACTCCAGGACTAGCACCAGGTGGACATCGTGCTCCTGGTTTTCAATGAAGAAAGTGCGCAGCTGGCTTAGCGTCTCTTCCTTGAGTTGCTCCATAAGGTCGAACTTGTCCTGATAGTGCAGGTAGAAGGTGCCGCGGTTAATGCCGGCCCGCTGGCAGAGTTGGCGGACGGTCAGCTGCTCGAAGCCTACTTCCTGCAGGAGCTGGGTGAGGGCCGTTTTGATGGCCACCTTGGTTTGGGTTTGGCGTTTTTGAGTCATAGGCCCTCCTTAAATAGACACTCTGTTGATTTTTGCTCATTGTCTTAGCTTTTCATCTATTCTATAATAAAAGCAGACATAAATCAACACCTGTCAATTTAATCGCCTCAAGGCAGGAGAAAGGACGTGACCGCATGGCCTATATTGAAGTAAAAGATTGTTCTAAGTTTTTTCCATCGGGTCAAGGGCAAATTACGGCTAACAAAGACCTGAATTTTGACATCCAGCAGGGCGAGCTGGTCATTATACTGGGCGCTTCCGGCGCCGGCAAGTCGACGCTACTCAACATTCTGGGGGGCATGGACACGGCTAGCCAGGGGGAGATTTGGATTGACGGCCAGAACATCGCCGCCTACACTAGCCACCAGCGGACCGACTACCGCCGCTATGACGTTGGCTTCGTCTTCCAGTTCTATAATCTGGTGCCCAACCTGACCGCCCTGGAAAATGTGGAGCTGGCAGCGGAAATTGTGCCCCATGCCATGGACCCAGCTCAGGCCCTGGCCGCCGTCGGCCTCAGCCACCGTCTGGATAATTTTCCGGCCCAGCTATCAGGGGGCGAGCAGCAAAGAGTCTCCATCGCCCGCGCCCTGGCTAAGAAGCCCAAGCTCCTGCTCTGCGACGAGCCGACTGGCGCCCTAGACTACCAGACTGGCAAGCAGGTCCTGCAGATTCTTCAGGACATGTCCCGCCAGGAGGGGGCCACGGTCATTATCGTCACCCACAACGGCGCCCTGGCGCCTATCGCCGATCGGGTCATTCGTCTACATGACGCCCAAATTCAGTCGGTCACGGTCAACGACCAACCGCAGAATATTGGGGACTTGGAGTACTAGAAGGTGGGGAAAGGGCTGGTGACTGGCCCTGTGGAGCGGGGCGCTGCCTGCCTGTCGGGAGCGCGCTTTGATCCAGCCGTGCCAGCGCCTTGTGTCAGCCGTGCCAGCAACTTGTGCCTACCGAGCCAGCGCCTTGAACCTGTCAGCCACCCCGCAAAAAATTTAACTAACATCTCTATCCAAAAGGAGGTCAGCCCATGACCAAGTCAACACTTTTCAAAGAATTCTGGCGCAGCCTTGGTCAGACCAAGGGGCGCTTCCTATCCATCGTCTGCCTCATGATGCTGGGGTCCTTTGCTCTGGTGGGCTTGCAGGCAGCGCCGCCGGACATAAGGCAGACTGCCAGCGCCTACCTCGAAGGCTTGCGGGTTCAGGACTTGACCGTCCTGTCCGACTACGGCCTATCCCAAGAAGACATGGAGGAGCTGGCCCAACTGTCGGGTGCTCAGGTCGAAGGAGGCTATCTGACCGACGTGGTGCTGGACCAGACGCCTGAAGCCTGGCGGATCTTCAGCCTGACCCAGGACTTGGCCCACTATCAGCTAGTAGCTGGCCGCCTGCCTCAAGCCTCGGGGGAAATTGCCCTTTTAAGTAGCCTGCAAGGTCGCTTTCAGCTAGGCGACACCGTCAAGCTCAAGGAGTCCGGCAATGCCAAGGCCATGCTCAAGCAGACGACTTTCACCATTACGGGCTTCGTCAACTCGGGCGAGTTGGGCAATCAGGTCCTCTTCGGGCCTTCAACGGCCGGCAGCGGGACTTTGGCTGGCTACGGGGTGGTGACGGCCCAGGACTTTGACAGTCCGGTCTACACTATTGCCCGCCTGCGCTATGAGGATTTGGCCGGACTCAACGCCTACCAGGCTCGCTACTGGGAATTGGTGGACCAGCACCAGGCTGACTTGGAGGCTCTTCTAGCCGATAACGGCGCCGCCCGTTTGGCTCAGGTCCAATCCCAGGTCCAAAGCCAAATCAATCAGGGCCAGGCCGACATGGATTCGGCCTCAGAGGCTCTGGCATCAGGCTCCAGCCAGCTAGCTTCAGCTGAAAGCCAGTGGGCTGACCAGTCCTCTGCCTTGGACCAAGCGGCCAGCCAATGGGCTAGCCAGGATGAGACTTTGACCCAGGGCCAAGGCCAACTAGCCAGCGCCCAAGCCGCCTTAGCCCAGGCCAAGGCCCAACTGGATAGCGGGGCAGCCGCCTTGACCAGCGGCCAGGCCAATTTGATGGCCAAGTCCGAGGAGCTAGCCCAAGCTAAGTCCCAGTTGGACGCCGCCAAGAGCCAGCTGGACAGCCAGGCCGAGACGCTAGCCAGCCAGAGCCAGGCCTTGGCTGACGGCCAAGCCAAACTAGCCGCCGGTCAGCAGGCCCTGGCCGCCCAAGAAGAGGCCCTGCGCCAAGCCGGCCAGGATCCGGACACCCTGCCAGACATTGAGACCGCCCGCCAGGCCCTGGCTCAAGAAGCCCAGACCCTGGCCAGCGCCCAGCGCCAACTTGAAGCTGGCCAAGCCCAGTGGCAAGCCGCCAATACTAGCTACCAAGAAGGGCTAGCCCGCTACCAAGCAGGCGCCGCGGCCCTTGCCACGGGTCAGGCTCAATATGACAGCCAGGCTGCCAACTATCAAGCAGGCTTGAGTCAATACCAAGCCGGCCAGGCCCAATACGACAGCCAGTCGGCTGCCGCCCAAGCCGGGGCCCAGGCCCTGGAGTCGGCCAGCCAGGAAATCAGCAGTGGCCAGGAAGCCCTGGCTTCTGCCCGCCAGGAGCTGGATGACCAGGAGGCCGAATTTGCCAGCAAGGAAGCGGAGGCCCAAGCCGCCATCAAGGAGGGTCAGGCCGCCCTTGACCGGGCCCAAGATGCCCTGGCCGGCCTGGTGACGCCTAAGTACCGGGTTTACAGCCGCCAGACCTATCCGGGCGACGTCGAGTTCTACACCAGCAAGCTACGGACCGAGGGCATGGCCAATGTGGGCAATGTCTTCCCCGTGGTCCTTTACTTGGTGGCCGCCCTGGTGACTTTAACCACCATGACCCGCTTTATTAGCGAGGAACGGCTTAAGGCCGGTCTCCTGCAAGCCCTGGGTTATGGCCCTGGCGACATCCTAGCCAAATTCCTGCTCTATGGCCTCCTGTCTAGTGGCCTAGGCGCCGTCTTGGGCATTGTGGCCGGGACCTATGGCCTGCCTTATATCTTGGGCCATACACTCTTTGCCACTTCGACCTATCCGCCCATTCAACTACATTTCTACTGGCCGCTTGCGGCTCTGGCCCTGGGCCTGTCCTTCCTGTCCAGCCTGCTGCCTATCTGGTGGGTAGCCCGGCGCGAACTGGCTGAAACGCCAGCCCAGCTCCTGCTGCCTAAGCCACCAGCGCGTGGCAGTCGCATCTTGCTGGAGCGGGTGACTTGGTTCTGGCGCCGCTTGACCTTCACCCAGAAGGTGACGGCCCGCAACATCTTCCGCTACAAGCAGCGCATGCTCATGACCATCCTGGGGGTGGCCGGCTCAGTGGCCTTGCTCTTCGCGGGCCTGGGCATCTCCTCGTCCTTAGCCGGCATCACCGAGCGGCAATTTGACCAGCTGGTGGGCTATGATCTGATCGTGGCTCGTCAGCAGCATGTCAATGCCTCCCAGGAAAGCGACTTGGCCTCTGCCCTGGCCCAGGATGACCTGGCTCAGACCCTGGACATTCAGCTGCAAACGGGCCGCCAGCACTTGCCCGGCTTCAAGGACCAGCAG
Organism: Abiotrophia sp.; assembly: GCF_057275535.1. NCBI lineage: Bacteria > Bacillati > Bacillota > Bacilli > Lactobacillales > Aerococcaceae > Abiotrophia > Abiotrophia sp. Next base: position 1,297 of record NZ_DBHIRJ010000015.1, on the reverse strand, counting down.
GAAGTAACCATTATGGTGGCGCCCGACGGTGGCTTTGGCCAGCTGATGACCTTCTATGATGCCTATAGCCGTAATCGCTTGGACCTGCCCGACCAGGGCGCCCTGATTAGCCAGAAAATGGCGGAGAAAGCCGGCCTTAAGGTAGGCGACCGCCTGACCCTGGAAGACCCCGACGGTCAGCCGGTCAGTGTGACGGTGGCGGGCATTGTGGAGCTTTATGCCGGCCACAGCGTCTACCTGAGCCGGACTGCCTATGAGGCCGCCTATGGCAAAGCCTGGGCAGCCAATGCCCATTTGGTCCAGCTAAGGCCTGAAGCCAAAGGCGACCTGGCTAAGGTCAGCGCCCGCTTTATGGATTTGAGTGGCGTGCGCTCGGTCATTCAGAACAGCGGCATCCGCCACCAAATCCAGGTGACAGTCGATTCCCTGGCCCTGGTCATGCAGATTCTGACCCTGGTTTCCGTCCTGCTAGCCGCCGTCATCCTCTATAATTTGACGACCATAAATGTGGCCGAGCGGATTCGGGAGCTGTCGACCATTAAGGTTCTGGGCTTCCACAATCGCGAAGTCACCCGCTACATCTACCGCGAAACCGTGGCCCTGTCCCTAGTCGGCATCCTCTTCGGCCTGGCTGGCGGCTGGGTCCTGCACCGCTACTTGCTGGGGCGTATTAGCGCAGACTTCGTCCAATTCAACCAAAATGTTGCCTGGACTGTCTACCTGACCCCAGTTGTGGCCATCCTCTTAATCTTGGCCGCCCTGGGATGGCTAGTAGACCGCCAACTCCGCCAAGTCGACATGCTAGAAGCCCTGAAATCAGTAGATTAGGATAGAAGCAAAAGCCTTCCCTGATGGGAAGGCTTTTTTGTGTGGGCTTAGGCCGAAATCAGGGGGGAGTCATGAGCCAGTGGTCCACTCTCCAGAGTGGACCACTGGCTGGGCCGGGAACTGAGGAAAAGGGCAGGAAATCGGGGTTTTGTTAGGAGCTAGTGGTCCACTCTGGAGAGTGGACCACTGGCTGGGGCGGAAACTAAGGAAAAGGGCAGGAACTGAGGGTTTTGTCATGAGCTAGTGGTCCACTAGCTCGGTCAGGAACCAAGGAAAAGGGCAGAAAACCGGGTCCTTTTCCAAGAACCAGGCCGGGCTTAAGGGGATTCTTTTCGAAAATTGGCAAGTTGTGTCTAAGTGAGCACGTAGAAAGGGGGTGCTCAGACCCTATTTATATATGTAGCTACAAATCAAAACAAAGGAGCGAGATACAATGGCACGATCATTCGTTAAGGGCACCCTCCAAATG
>NZ_DBHIRJ010000014.1:0-17747 GCF_057275535.1 Abiotrophia sp. | reverse complement strand
AGTCCGAAAAACCTCGGTTTCTCGGACCCTTAGCTCAGACAAGGCGGTGGCGTAATGGCGGATTTTATACTTGAAGAAGTAAGATTTGACAAGGACTCGATTGGACAAATTACAGAAGAGTTACTTACCGACTACCCGATTATCTACATTCTGCATAATACGGACAAACGTCGACCTGATGCCTATATTGGCGAAACAGACCAAATGCCCAAGCGCATGAAAACACACCTAAAAGATCTGCGTCGCTGCAAAATGACCCAGACACTTCTAATTGGGAACCAGGACTTCCATAAGTCCGCTACCTATGACTTCGAAACCAAACTCATTAACTATTTCCTAGCGGATGAGAAATATAAGCTGCAGAACCGGAGCCAGACTAAGCAGAAGAAGACGGCTAATTACGCTAACAAGACTTACTTCCAGCAAGAGCTATTTCCCCTACTGTGGGAGAGCTTACGAGCCAAGAAACTTGTCAACCATACCATAGCCGAAATCGAAAATAAGGACATCTTTAAGCTGTCGCCATTCAAAACCCTGTCTACTTCCCAGCAAATAATTAAAGAAGAGGTGCTTAACTTCTGCCAAAAAGCCCTAAGCGACAACCAACACCACCTCTTCCTAATCGAAGGCGAGGCTGGTACTGGTAAGAGCGTCGTCCTCTCGGCTATTATGCATCGGCTGGCAGATCTGGCTGCGGACAAGAGCTCTCCTTTCCATGGGGTGAAGAGCCGGCTCCTAGTCAACCATAGCGAGATGCTGAAGACCTATAAGGCTATCGCTGCCGGCTTGCCCAATCTCAAGAAGAAGTCCTTCGACAAGCCTACCCCTTTCATTAACAAGGGCCAGGAAGTCGATATTGTCCTGATTGATGAAGCCCATTTGCTCTTGTCTCAGTCTGATGCCTACAATAACTTCCGGCAAGACAACCACCTAAGCGAGATTCTCAAGTTAGCCAAAATCGTGGTCTGTATCTTTGACTCTAAGCAAGTTCTCAAGGTGAAAAGCCACTGGGACAAAGAACGACTCTCTGCCGTTATAGGGAGCGAGCTCAAGCTCCATCATTTCCATCTGACCGACCAGTTCCGTATGCAGGGGGCTGGCGCTGTCATTGATTGGATTGATGACTTAGTCGACCAGCGACTGCTCTCACCTTGGCCAGAGACGGATGGCTTCGACTTCCAAGTAGTAGCAGATCCAAGTCGCTTCAAGGATATGATTTGGGAGAAAGATCGGATTCTCGGCCTGTCCCGCATCATTGGAACCTTCGACTATGAGCATAAGAAGGATGGCAATAGTTATCTAGTTGATCCAGGTGGGATTAACCTGCCTTGGAACTCAACTGTAGATAACCAGACTTGGGCCGAGCGACCTGAGACCATCCGTGAAGTAGGCTCTATCTACACGATTCAAGGCTTCGACCTCAACTATGCTGGCGTGGTGATTGGTCCTTCGGTCGACTATGATCCTGAGACGGATCGGATTGTCGTGGATCCTAACCGTTACATGGACCGTGGCGCCAAGGTCCGGCGGGCTGATATGGATGATGACACCTATGCTCAGGCCTTGGAGCAAATGATTCTCAATTCCTTGAATGTCCTACTCAAGCGCGGTGTCAAAGGCCTCTACCTTTATGCCGTTAATCCACGCCTACGAGACAAATTACTGGCTCTACAAGCCGCAGCAAAATCCACAGAGGAGTGATACCTATGACGATTATGGACGAAATCAATGCCTTCCGCGACGCACGCAACTGGCGTCCCTTTCATAATGAAAAAGACCTAGCCATGTCGGTTGCTATTGAAGCAGCCGAGCTCATGGAAATTTATCAATGGCGGTCACCCGAGGACGTCAACGGCCCAGAGTTGGAACATATCAAAGAGGAGTTAGCGGACGTCCTCATTTACACCTATATGCTAGCCGATAACCTAGGCCTCGATATTGATCAGATTATCCGGGAAAAGTTAGTTAAGAACGCTATTAAGTATCCGGCACCGAATGAATAAAAAAAGCAGCTAGCTGTCAGGGCTAGCTGCTTCTTACTTTGCTTATAAAACTCGCAAAGGAGCCCGTGGTCCACTCAACAGAGTAGACCACTAGCTCCCGACTTTTTTGCTTTTTTAGTAGCTTTTCGGCGCTTCCCGGCCTAGCCAGTGGTCCACTCGACGGAGTGGACCACTAGCTCCCTGCTTTTCTGCCTTTTTAGTAGCTTTTCAGCACTTCCTGACCTAGCCAGTGGTCCACTCGGTCGAGTGGACCACTGGCGCGCCAAACAAGTCACTTTTCCTTAACTCCGATAAGTCACGCCAGGCGTCAGGCAGTCTTCTAGAATGGCCCGTACGTCTTCTGCTGCTAGTGGCACATAGCTAGCTGTCAGGCGTGGCGCCACGCGTTCTGAGATGACATCGAATTTAGCGTCATCGATGCCGACTTCTGGTAGGGTCATAGGCAGGTGGGCTAGGTCTTCGAAAAACTGATAAGTAGCTTCGATGCCGGCCTTGGCCATTTGGTATTTATCGGCCTGCTCGGGTACTAGCCAGACGGTGCGGGCATAGTGGGCGAAGCGGTCCACGGTCTGGTCATTAAGGACATAGGCCATCCAACGCGGGGTCAGAATAGCTAGGCCGACTGCGTGGGTAATGTCATAGTAGGCCGACAGCAGATGCTCAATAGCATGACAGGTCCAGGCACCGGCCCGGCCTTTGGAGGTCAGGCCGTTAAGGGCCATGGTGGAAGCCCACATGAGGTTGGCCCGGGCCTCGTAATCATCAGGATTAGCCAGCGCAATCGGTAAGTAATGAATACAACATGACAGAATGGCCTCGGCTAGTCTTTCTTGGATAAAGGCTTCTTGATGTTGGAAATAGTTCTCGAAGGTATGGGACATGATATCGGCGGTCCCGGCCGCTGTCTGGTAGGCTGAGACCGTGAAGGTGTAGGTCGGATCGCAAATAGAAGCGTAAGGATAGAGGACATAGGCGCCGGTCCCCTTCTTATCATCTGTCTCGAAATTGGTGATGACGGCCCCCGTATTCATCTCGGTCCCGGTCGCTGACAGGGTCAAGACATCAATCAGCGGCAGGGCTTGGCTAATCTTGCTTGGGTCTAGCACAAGGTCCCAGGCATCCCCGTCATAGCAAGCGGCCGCCGCAATGACCTTGGAGCAGTCAATGGTAGAGCCACCCCCTACGGCCAGGATGACATCAATGTCATGCTCCTTGCAGAGGGCTGCCCCCTGGCGGACCGACTCAATGCGGGGATTAGGTTCCACGCCAGCTAGCTCCACTATTTGGCAGTCGGACAAGAGCTCCAAAATCGTGTCATAGAGACCTATCTTCTTAATGGAGCCACCGCCGTAGACTAGGAGGACGCGCCGGCCCTTGGCCTTGACTAGTTCCGGCAGATGAGTGATTTGCCCCCGGCCGAAGTAGAGCTTGGTCGGAATGTCGTAAATAAAGTTATCCATAAATTTCTTCCTTTCTAAGGTAAAGCTGGGGAAGGGAAATGAGGAAGCTAGGCTGGCAAGCTCAGTTAGCCTACCAAGTCAATTTGAAACAAGTCTCGCTCAGGGCGGCCTGGTCTGGCGTCAGGACAATAGAGCCCATGTCAGGGTGGTGAGGGGCGTCAGGCGCCACCTGGGTCTCGAAGCTGACACCGATATAAGGCACCTGCTCCTTGCCACCCAAGATAAAGCCTGGCAATTGGTGGTTATGGGTATAGATGACTGCGCATGGCCGGTCGGTCCAGACCTTGACCTGGCGACCGCTAGCCGGCTCGCTTAAGCTACCTTGAGGCGCGACTTCCTGGCCATGGCCCAAGGCGTGAGCCTGGCCGACTGGCACCGGGGCATCTAAGACATAGGCATGGTCTAGCCCCTTACCTCGGATGGCCAATTGCTCTTCCTGAGGGTGGCGGTCAATGACCTGACCTAGGGTCTGGTCCGCTAAACGCAAGTCCAAGCCTGGATGCTGATCCAAGGCCCAAGTCTCCCCTAGGGGCAGGCCGGCTGGGGTCAGCGGAATCATGTGGCTGGCCTCAACTTGTAAGATATGGTTAGTGATGGGCGCTTGAGCATTGCCGTTGAGGTTGAAGTAAACATGGTTGGTCGGGTTCCAATAAGTTGGCGCATCGCTGCTAGCCTCATAGCGGACTGTCCAGCAATTGTCCTGGTCCAGGCTATGGATGACCCGGGCTGACAAGTTACCTGGATAGCCGTTGTGGCCGGCTGGGTCTACTAGGCTGAAGATGACGGATACCTGGTCGGGGCCTTCTTCAATTTCATAGTCCCAGTTGGCCAGGTCTAGACCTTCTGGTCCCCCATGCAAATGGGTGGATCCTTCGTTAGGCGTCAAGGCCAAGGCTTGCTGACCTAGGCTCAAAGGCTCAGGCCCAATCCGGCCGGCTACCCGCCCCACTGTGGCCCCATAATAGGTATGGTAGCGGGCCTCCTGGTCTAAATCCGCCAAAGATAGAATCAAGGATTCCCGACCATTTTTGCCAGGAATTGATAAATCACTAATTCGGGCACCCAGGGTGCAGAAGCTTGCCCGTAAGCCCTGCTTATTTTCTACCAGAATTTCCGTGACTTTTTTATCTGTAAAATTTTTTGATATTTCCTTTACATACATCTTGAATTCCTCCGTTAAACCGTTTACAATATAACTATACCACTTTTTAGCACCATGAGACAACAGCAAAAATCATGGAACTTGGCCTGCTAACCAATATTTTGGATAATTTTAATTAAAATTTAATGTGAAACTCAATGGTACGGGTTCCAATTTTAATTTAAATGGTGTATTATTATAGTAGAACATTGCACGTTCGCTCAAAAACAGAAAGGAGATTGCTTTTTATGTATATTTCGAATGTAAATTCTGCATCAGTCAAGCTAACTTCGATTACAACTCAGCAATTACCTGCCAACGAGCATCACAAAATAGCATCAGAAGATTTATTAATTTTCTATGTTAACAAAGGCGCGGGTATTTGTCACTCAGAATATGAACAACACGAGATCAAAAAACGTGATGTCATTATCCTGAACCCAGGCACCACCATTACCCTTGATCCAATTCGGAAGATTGACTGGATCTGCATTGCCCTATCCGGTGTTGTCTTCACTTCCTCACAGGAAGCCAACTCTAGCTCACAATTATTTGTGGCCTCTCATCCTAACCCAACTCTCAAATACTACTTGGACTTGGCTCTGATTGAAGAGTCCAACCGTTTCCGCGGTTCCGACCTCATCATGAAAAAGCTGATTGAGTGTGTGATGATTCATCTCTTACGTCACAACGAATTATCAATCAAGGACGCCAGCCTCCAAGCTAAGCACAATGAGATTGACGTGCTCCAAAATTACATCCGCAAGAACTACTCTAAGAAGATTACCTTGGAAGAGTTGTCTGACTTGGTGGATATCAATAAATACTACCTGATCCGTCTCTTCAAGCAACAAACTGGCTTGTCACCAATTGACTACCTAATCCATGTTCGCTTAGAAGAAGCAGAGAAGCTATTGGCTAAGTCTAACATTACCGTCTCTGATATCTCAGACCGGGTTGGCTTCCACTCACCTTCTCACTTCTCCAAGACCTTCAAGGAGAACAACCACTGTACGCCTTCCCAATACCGCAAACGCTACTCAGCTAACACGGTGCCATTATAAGGCTAAACTTGACTTTTATCCCTGCTAGAGCAGGGATTTTTTATGCCATAAATACAAGAAGAGCGCCCGACTGAGTCGGGCGCCCTTTGCTTAGGCTTGATTAGTTGCTGGCGCCAGAAGTAGCGTCAGCTTGTGCGCCACCACCGCCGTGGCTGTCTGGAGCGTCAGAAGCGCCAGAAGTTGCATCGGCATGGCCGCCACCGTGTGGGCCAGGGGCCACACTGCCGTTACCGCCAACGAGGCGTTGACCAGTAGATTGCAAGTACCAGTCTAACCATGGTTGGAAGTTGAAGACGATTTCGTTGATCCCAGCGTAAGACCCATCTGGGTAGTACATGGCTTGGTAGTTGTGGGTGTTAATCACCCCTTCAGGTGAACCAGGTACGATAGTCCGAACATACTCTTGGTCGCCGTTACGGAGGACCCCTACCACCCATTCAACGTTCTTCATCCGGGCAGCTGGCAAGGAGTTATGAACGGTTGATAAGCGGCTACCTGATTGAGATGGCACGCGTTTAGCAAACATGGTGTTAGGATCTTGGTGAGCGTTGTTATAGTAGAGGAATTGGTTGTTATCATCGGCATAAGTCAACTCGAAAGGCATAGCCTTAAGGAACATGTCGATTTGGTTAACAGTTAGAATCCCGTGGTCTAACTTAACGTAAGTATCGCCAGAGACTGCCCCTACGAGTTCAGCTGCTTTTTCTACCCATTCTGGATCATCTGGATCCACCCCTTGGATGGTGGTAGCGATTGGGTTCGTCACATCTAAGTCTTCAGGTTCGATTGGTTTTGGTTTCTTCAATTTAGAAACGACCTCCACATACTTAACGAAGTTATCCAAGCAAGTGCCTAAGAACTTAACCGTGCCTTCGTTGGTGATGTTACCGTTCAAGTCGAAGGCTTCTTTGGCTTTACCTAATAGGAATTCGTTGCCTGGCAAGGTATAAGCGTTAACCCCTGGCGCGTCCAAGATCTTGCGTAGGTGAACTTGAGCACGTGAAGTCCCTTGATCATGGTAGGAAGCCCCTACGATCATGACAGGTTTGCTTTCAAATGGGTGCACTTCATAAGACAACCATTCCAAGACGTTCTTCAAGGCTGCCGTAATGGTGTGGTTGTGTTCTGGGGTTGCGATGATGACCCCATCCGCACGTGTGATTTTGTTGTAAAGCAAGCGAAGTTGGAAGCTATCGTCCCATTTGCTTTCTTGATTGAAGAGAGGCACTTCATCAATTTCCAACACTTCTAATTCGAATTTGAGTTTGAACTCCCGGCGGATAAACTCTAATAATTTACGGTTATAGGATTGTTCAGCGTTTGAACCAACAAGTCCGACAAATTTCATAGTTTTCTTCCCTTCTCGTCACGTATGTTATAGGTTTTCCCAGTCAAAGTTTTCCGCTTCTTTGTGGAGCAGATCTTGCGCGCTTTTCAGCTTTTGCGTAATCTTCACGAATAAACGGAAATCATCGAAGATGGCGTCTAATTTCTTAATGGTGTCTAGGTCAATTAGGTTGCCCTTCTTGTCAAAGGCCTGTAAGGAGTGTGACAAGAGGAATTCTGAACCAGGCATGACGTTAGCCTTCAATTCTGGGGAGTCCAGGATTTGGCGTAATTGTAATTGAGCCCGTGAAGAACCTAAAGTCCCGTAAGAAGCCCCGGTAATCATAACTGGCTTATTCAAGAGTGGGTAAATCCCATAAGACAACCAAGCTAAGGCGCTCATTAAGACTGCTGGAATGGCGTGGTCGTATTCAGGTGTCCCGATAATGACCCCATCTGCAGCGTCGATTTTAGCCGCAATTTCCTTAACGATTTCTGGAACTTGCTTGTCAGCTGGTTTGTTGAAGAGTGGGATATCTTGAATCTCAACGAGTTCGATTTCGGCCTTATCAGCAAAATGCTTCTGCATATATTGAAGCAAACGACGGTTAGTGGAACGTTGGAAGTTAGTCCCAACAAGTGCAATAAATTTTGTCATAAGTGTTCCTCTCTATACTTAGAATGTTCAGTCTCGCTTGAGACCGGAAGTATGGTAGATGTGTTGGTCTTGGGTGACTAAGACAGCCTCGAGACCGTTTTGCGCCTCGACCTGGGCCAGGATATCCGCTGGCATGTCGCCGAAGAGGCGGGTTGTCCAGATTTCGCAATCGACGGAATGCTGGGCAATAATGGTCAGGCTGGCAAGAGGGCTGGTCATAGGATAACCCGTCTGACGATCCAAAATGTGGTGGTAGGTCTGACCTCCACGCGATAGGGTCCGCTCATAGATACCTGAGGTCACCACCGATTGGTCCACAATAGGTAGGACCATGAGGTGTTGGCCACGTGCCGCCAAGGGATTCTGAATGCCAATCTGCCAAGCTTGATGCCGGTCTTGATTCTGACCAATGGTCAGAATATTACCACCTAAGTCAATCAAGGCTGATTGGACTCCCTGAGCTAACAAGAAATCCTTAAGGCGGTCAGCAATATAACCTTTGGCTAGGGCGCCAAGGTCAAGCTTCATGCCGGGCAAGGCTAACTTGACTTCCAGCTTGTCCTCATCCATGAGGATATTGGCTGGGTCCGTGAGAGCCAAGGCCGCTTCAATTTCCTGTGGGCTTGGGACGCGGGCATCTTTAAAGCCAATCCGCCAGGTTTGGACCAAGGGCCCGATGGCGATATTGAGATGGCTACCAGGGGCTAGGCTGTGGGTCCGTCCCAGTTGAATGAGCTCGAAGAGCTCGGGATCAACCTTAACCGGGGCCAAGCCTGCTTGCAGGTTGACCTGCATGAGCTCCGAGCGCGCATCATTGGCACTAAAGCGCATATTATAGGTATGTAGACGTTCTTCCACCGCATCGAGGAGACTCGGGTCTTCCGAATCTGCCAGTGAAATGGCGATTGTCGCACCCATCAAATGAATGACACGTTTGATATAAGGCAATTCACCACTCCCCTCCGTGTTATACAAACATCCACTCCTATTATAGCACCCTTAGAGCGTTTTCACAAGCTATTCTAGAACCAATCCTGAGGGTAGGCCTAGGGCTTAAGATAGATAAAGAGCAGACGGTCAGACTCTTGACTAGATTGGGCTGGCGTCTGGCTCCCAGTCAGCCTTGGGTCAATATGGATAGGGGCTTCTTCCTTAAGTCTTTTAGGCAAAAAGAAAAAACAGTAAAGCTTTTGAACTGCGCCCCATCAGTTGGATTTTTATTGTCCAACTTATGGAGTGCAGTTGATTTTCGCTTTACTGTTCTGTCTTAGCTTTAATCACTTGGGCATTCCCTACTTGTGATAGTCTTTTAACTTATCTTCATAGTCACTTAAGAGATTCTCTGAATAGATTTTTTCCTTGTCTGAATCTCTAACTTCTTTCCAGAGAATGGACGCTACTTTTATTTTATTTGAGTAGTGTCCACTATTTTTATCGGCACAGAAATTCTTTAAAAACTGATTCCATTGGCAAACAGAATGATCATACTTGGCATAATCTGATTGACCGTCATAGACCTTCAGCAAGTCTCGAATTGTATACTTGCTATCCTGTTCGCTTTTTACTTTCCGCCAGGCAGTCGCCATATCCGCAGTAAATTTAAAGGGCGAGATCCCCGTTAAAGCAGCGAAATATTCTCTGAACTTTGCATTAAAGGAAAATCCACATTCAAGTAAGGGACTATCTAAGGTAATATTTTCAACTTGCTTCTTGACCTTTTTTCTTGGCGATTTCTTAATTAAATGGCCTTTGAAGTAGGCTTCAATAATGTGATTGAGTTCTTGTTTGGTTCCTCTATATTCTAATCCTAAAGACTTGCATATCTGTGAAATTTCCTCACGGTACCAATAGTATTTATTAAACTGGTCAAAGGATGTAATTTTATCAAAGTCAGGTCTAGTTTCCATCAATTTGTTAGCTCCTCAACACTTATTTGCTTTTTCGACTCAACAGCATGGCCTTTGACTGACTTTAGGCAAAGGCTTGCAGCATGAGCTTTAGAGGCTGACCACAAAGCGAATGACCCCATCCTTGTAGTGGACGCTAATCTTGCCCCGGTGCAGGCTGACAATGTTTTGGGCCATGGACAGGCCGATGCCGTAGCCTTGGGCGGGACTGGTGCCCCCACCTGCTGGCGTCGAGTCTGACTCAGCTCCCTCTTGGCTAACTACTTGGCGGGTGCGGGACTGGTCGGACCGATAGAAGCGGTCGAAGAAGAGTCGGTAGTCCTGACCCTGGCCGGCTGCATAATCGTTGGAGACGGTCAGAACCGCCCGCCCCTTTCTCAGCCAAGGCTTGTAGTTGGCCAACTGCAGTCGCACAGTGCCCTGAGGGTCGCAGTATTTGCGGGCATTGTCCAGGAGGATGCTGACCAACTCATAGAGGTCGTCAGGCACCCCTTGCAGGCTGATGCCTTCTTGAATGTCGGCCTCGTAATGCAGGCCTTCTTGTTCCCAGAGGGCCGACATGTTGTGGGAGAGCCGCTGGACCAGTTGGCTAAAGTCAACCGTAACAGGTGCCTGGTCCTTGCGTTCTTCTAGCCGAGCCAGGCGGATTAATTTAGCGATCAAATGATCCAAGCGGTCGACCTGGTCCTTGGTGCTCTGGGTCCACTCCGTCTCGCCGGTTAAGAGCTCCTGCAGCTCATTATTGGCTGCAATGACCGCCAGCGGCGTCTTGAGTTCATGCCCCGCATTGGTAATGAAGGAGCGTTGCTTGTCGTAATTGCGGACAAAGGGTCGGATGGCCAAGCCCGAGAAGATAGTTACCACGACCACAAAGGCCAGCCAGCAGATGGCCGCGATTTGGATGGACAGGACCAAGAGGGCCCAACGGTCGCGGAAGGCCTGGGTGGTTTCGAAGAAGACAACTAGGCGCTCAGTCTCGGAAACAGGGCTAATGCGATAGGAGAAGTAGCGCCCATCTTCTTCTAGGTAGCCCCGGTCGCGGAAGGATTGCAGGCCCGACTGATCCACAAAGCCTTGAATTTGCTCCGAGGTCAGGTGATTGGCCGTCCCCGGGTTAATGATAGCCTCGTTGGCCTTGATGCGGGCGCTAAAGTAGTTGAAGTTATAGAGGGTCCCCTGGCTGACGAACTGGCGGTCAAAGGTCTGGCGGTTCTCTTTGGTGTCGGGGATGGTCCCATTATTTTCCGTCAAGAGGTCTAGGACGGCCTGAATATCGTGCTCAGTCTGCAGGTAGCGGACCGTGTTGATGACGCCGACCAGGGTCATGAGAATGAGGGTGATGGCCAGGGTAGTAATGGCGATAAATTGGAAACGCAGCTTGCGGAACATGGCTAGTCGCCCCCTTCCAGACTCTGGCTAGGCTCGGTTGGCGCGGCTTCCACTAGCAACTGGTAGGGACCGCTTGGCTGGCCCACAATCTGGAGATTGGACCGGATACTAAGTAGCTTTTGGACCAAGTAGGCTAAGTAGACATTGACTAGCTCATAGTCTGGTTGGCCAGCTTCATCGGCCCAGACATGGTCATAGATGTAGGTTTGAGACAGGGCCTTGCCTGGGTTCTTCATGAGCAAGGCTAGGAGCTTGGCTTCCTTGCCGGCCAAGCGAATGGCGTTGTTGGCCGACACTTCCATTTCTTCTAGCTTGAGTTGGGTGTTGCCCAGGGCCAGTTGTGGCGCCTCATAGTGGTCCACCCGGCGGGACATGGACCGTAGGCGGGCAAGGAGTTCTTTGAGTGAAAAAGGCTTAGTCAGGTAGTCATCGGCTCCGGCATCCAGGCCGGTCACCCGGTCGTCGACTTCGGCCATGGCCGTCAGCATGATGACGTGATTGGTGTGGCCACTGGCCCGAATTTCCTTGAGGGCCTCAATGCCGTCCTTAACCGGCATCATAATGTCCAGAATCATGAGGTCATAGACCGTCTGCTGGGCTAGTTGGACCGCTTGCTGGCCGTCCTTGGCCCAGTCTACCTGATAACCTTCATGGGCTAAGGCCGTCATGACGACCCGGGCCAATTGTTGTTCATCTTCAGCTAGCAGGATCCGCATGGACCTCACCCCCTTGGATTAAGTGTCGAATGGTCTGCATGGTCAAATCACAGGAGGCCAGCTCGTCGGCGCAGCGTTTGAGCTCGCGACTGATGCGCTCCGGATTGGCAATATCATGTTTGTACTTCATCTGATGCTCTAGGCTGGCCCAGGAATCCATGGCGATGGTTCTGAGCTGAACCTCGATATAATAACGACCCGGAGTCTGCCCCTGACAGTCCGGATAGTCGGTCTCCACCTCTAAAATGACATGGTAGGACCGGTAGCCATTGGGCTTGACCTGGCTGATGTAGTCCTTCTCCTCCACTACCTTATAGCCGGCTTCCTGACGCAGGCGGTCGACGAGGTTATAAATATCTTCGACAAAGCCTGTGACAATTCGGACGCCAATAGCATCGCGAATGACCTTAAGAGCTGACTGCGGCGTCTGTTCCAGGCCTTTGCGCAGGCACTTGTCTCGCATGGAGTCCTCGGCCTTGACCCGGTAAATCAGATGCTCATAGAGTTTGAAGCCCGTGACGGCCTTGTTCTCCTTATTATAGGCTTCCAGTCTTCTAATCAAGTCTTGCATAATAGGCGCTAGGTAAGCCCCGTAGTCGCCGTATATTTTCCCACGTGACATGTCGTCACCTCCTGGCAAAGCTTCTTGCCCCTATTATAACATCTCCCTAGCCTTTTGTGGTTTACAACACATTTTCTTCTAAATCTTTACATCTTTAGATAAATATTGCTGGGGGGTGGTCGGAGGAACTTGCTAGTAGCTAGCAAGTTTCTGCTAATGAGCTTGGGCTAGCTTAGCTGACTAGCTTGCCTGATTTTGACTCCTAGCTGAGTCGAGCCAGTCCATTGTTCTGCTTATCCATGGACTGGCACCAGGAAAATCACCCCTATACACCTCTTTCCCCTAAAAGCTTGCCTCGCCAGTCCATTGTTCTACCTATCCATGGACTGGCACTCAGGAAAATTACCCCTATACACCTCTTTCCCCTGAAAGCTTGCCCCGCCAGTCCATTGTTCCACCTATCAATGGACTGGCACCCAGACACCCAGATATCTAACTTGCCAGCCGGTTTGGCGCCTTTTCCTTGCTTTCTGTTCTAGCTAGTGGTCCACTCTTTAAAGTGGTCCACTGGCTCGAGGCTTCCACCTCGTTTTGCTCCCTTTTCCCTGCTTTCCGGCCTAGCCAGTGGTCCACTCTCAAAAGTGGGCCACTGGCTCTCGGCTTTCACCCCGTTTTGCCCCCTTTTCCTGGCTTTCCGACCCAGCTAGTGGTCCACTCTTTAAAGTGGACCACTGGCTCCCCCATTTCCCCATACAAAAAAGCAGGGACCAGAGTCCCTGCTTACTTGCTGCCTTTAATCGATTTCTAGGCCGCCGGTGTAGAGGCGATAGTAGGTGCCTCGCTCGGCCATGAGGGAGGCGTGGTTGCCACGTTCGATAATGCGGCCGTGGTCCATGACCATGATGACGTCAGAGTTGACGATGGTGGACAGACGATGGGCGATTACGAAGACGGTGCGGCCGGCCATGAGGCGGTCCAGGCCTTCTTGCACCATTTTTTCAGTCCGCGAGTCGATGGATGAGGTGGCCTCGTCCAGAATAAGGACAGGCGCATCAGCTAGGGCCGCGCGGGCGATGGCAATCAGCTGGCGTTGGCCGTTGGAGAGGCCGGCCCCGTCGTCCGTCAGCAGGGTGTCATAGCCCTGATCCAGATGCTTGACGAAGGAATCGACGTTGGCGATACGGGCCGCCTCCAGAATTTCCTCGCGACTAGCCTCTTGGCGACCGTAGGCGATATTTTCCGCGATGGTCCCGGTAAAGAGGTGGGTATCCTGCAAGACGATGCCCAGAGACTTACGCAAGGAGTCCTTGTCAATCAGCTTGACGTCGATGTCGTCATAGGTAATAGAGCCTGACTGGATATCGTAAAAGCGATTGATCAAGTTAGTAATGGTGGTCTTACCTGCCCCGGTTGCCCCGACAAAGGCCACCTTCTGCCCCTTATCAGCGTAGAGCTGGATGTCATGCAGGATCTGCTTCTTGCCATCATAAGAGAAGTCTACATTGTTGAAGACCACATTCCCTACCAAAGGCACCAACTTATATTGGCCTTGTGGACGCGGATGTTTCCAAGCCCAGCGATTAGTCTTCTGGTCAGTGACAACTAGCTTACCGTCGACTTCTTCCACATTAACCAGAGTTATCTTCCCTTGGTTGGCTTCTGGCTCCTCATCTAGCAAATTGAAGATGCGGTCTGCCCCAGCCGATGCCATGAGGACAAAGTTAAGCTGTTGGGAGACCTGAGCAATCGGCCCGATAAAGGAACGGTTGAGTTGCAGGAAGGACATGAGCCCCCCAATGGTCAAGCCGCCGACCCCATTCAGGGCCATAAAGCCACCGGCAATGGAAGTCAAGACGAAGGAGACGTTACCCAAGTTCCCTAGGATTGGCATGAGGACGTTAGAGAAGCGGTTGGCCAGGTAGGAAGATTGGAAGAGTTGCTCGTTAATTTGATCGAAGGCTTCAATGCTGGCTGCTTCATGGACAAAGGCCTTGATGACCTTCTGCCCAGACATCATTTCTTCAATAAAGCCATTCTCAATCCCTAAATTCTTCTGTTGCTCGCCAAAGTAACGACCAGACTTGCTAGAAACTGTCTTGATGACCCAGACCATAATGGCCAGCATGACCGCCACCACTAGGAAGAGCAAGGGGCTGACTACCAACATGGAGACGGTGACCCCGATAATACTAATGGCAGATGAGAAGAGCTGAGGAATAGAATGCTCGATAGCCTGACGCAGCGCGTCGATATCGTTGGTATAAATAGACATAATATCCCCATGAGGATGGGTGTCAAAATACTTAACTGGCAGCTTCTGCATGCGCTCAAAGAGTTGATTACGTAGGGAGCGCAAGGCATCCTGAGAGATGGTAGCCATCATAATGGAGAAGCCGTAGTTGGCGATGATCCCAACTAAACAGAAGAGGGCTAAGCCCAACAAGAAGTCACGCAGAGGCCCGAAGTCACTAGAGCCCGTCTGCAACATAGGCTGGACGAAATTGTCAACCAAGGAGCGGATAGAACTGGTCAAGTTAACGGTCGCTAAGGCTGAGATGACAATCAGGACAGCGGATACTAGGAGAACCCACTTGTAGTCCTGCCACATGAATTTGAGGAGTCGGACGATGGAAGACCAATCGCCACGTCTTTTCTTATTCTCCATCTGAGGCCGCCTCCTTTCCTTGGGTTTGCATTTGATAGACTTCTTGGTAGATAGCATTGCTTGCCAGCAGCTGCTCATGATTGCCAATGGCATCGATTTTGCCGTCGTTCAAGACCACAATGCGGTCGGTCTCTTGAATAGATGAAATCCGCTGACTGATAATGAGCTTGGTCGTTTCCTTAAGACTAGAAGCCAAGCCCTGGCGAATCAGACTATCCGTCTTGGTATCCACAGCTGAAGTGGAGTCATCCAGAATCAGAATCTTAGGATTCATGAGCAAGGCGCGGGCAATACAGAGCCGTTGGCGCTGACCGCCGGACACGTTAGCCCCGCCCCGTTCAATCATGGTGTCGTAACCATCCTTGAACTCGGAGATAAATTCATGGGCCTGAGCTAGCTTGCAGGCTGCCTCGATTTCGGCGTCAGTGGCATCCTTCTTACCCCAGCGCATATTTTCCTTAATAGTTCCAGAAAAGAGCACGTTGGTCTGTAGGACCATGGCCACTTGGCGTCGCAGGCTATCAAGGTTGTAGTCGCGGACATCCTGTCCCCCAACCTTGACAGCACCGGATTCGACATCATAGAGTCGTGGAATTAGCTGAACTAGACTGGACTTACCGGACCCGGTTCCCCCTAGAATCCCGATGACCTCACCAGACTTAATGTTGAGGTTAATGCCTTCTAAGACATGGGCCTTGTCGCCATTTTCATCCGTGTAGGCAAAGCTAACCTCTTGGAATTCGATACTACCGTCAGCCACTTGAGTCAAGCCATTTTCAGGTGAGACAATGGTAGACTGGGTCTTGAGCACTTCATTAATCCGTTCAGCGGAGGCGATGGATAGGACTAGCATGACGAAGATCATCATGAGCATCATAAGGGACATAAGAATAGTCATGGTGTAGGAGAACATAGAAGTTAATTCCCCGGTCGTCATGTTTCCGACCACAATGAGATGGGCCCCCATCCAAGAAATCATAAGGAAGGAAGCATAAATAGACAGCATCATAGCTGGCGTGTCTAAGACGCTGACATTAATAGCCTTCATGAACATACGGTAAATTCTACCAGAGGCAGTTTGAAACTTAGTAGTCTCCTGGGCTTCCTTAACATAGGACTTAACCACCCGCATATTGGTGATGTTCTCTTGGATACTACTATTGAGATTATCGTAAGCCTTGTAGACCTCAGTGAAGAGCGGATAGACAATCTTAACAATGAGAGCTAGTACACTCCCTAAGAATAGAGCTACCCAGACAAAAATCATGGCCATCTGACCGTTAATAAGGAAGGTCGCCCAAATGGCAAAAATCAAGTTAAGCGGTGCCCGTACGCCGACCCGGATAATCATTTGATAGGAGTTCTGAACGTTGGTCACGTCGGTCATCATACGGGTAACCAGCCCCCCAGAAGAGAAACGATCAATATTCTCGAAGGAGAAGGACTGAACCTTGGTGAAGAGGGCCTTACGCAAGTTCTTGGCAAAGCCAGCCGAAGCAAAAGCCCCATAGCGGGCAGACTGCATACCACAGAAGAGGGATAAAAAGGCACAGACCAGCATGAGGCCCCCATATAGGGCCACCTGCTGCATATCCCCCATTTGCACCCCCTTGTCTAAGAGCAAGGCCATGACAAAGGGAATGGAAATCTCAAAAATGACTTCCAGAAACATATAAAAGGATGCTAAGAATGAGGGTTTCTTATACTCCTTAATCTCAGCAAGCAAAGACTGAAACATAACTACCTCCTAGTATCGGATACCGAGTATCCCTTCATTAAAATAGAAAAGCCCCTGACAGCCTAGCTGTAGGGAGATCACAAACTATTGTACATACTTATTATATAGAATCTTCCATTTATGTGCAAGAATGGAGGAAAGACCATAAAAAAAGAGCAGCTCAAGCTGCTCTAGTATGCAAGCGGGTGACGAGAATCGAACTCGCGACGACAGCATGGGAAGCTGTAGTTTTACCACTAAACTACACCCGCATGGCGGTCCCGACGGGATTTGAACCCGCGATCTCCTGCGTGACAGGCAGGCATGTTAACCCCTACACCACGGAACCTATTGCGGGGGCAGGACTCGAACCTGCGACCTTCGGGTTATGAGCCCGACGAGATGCCAACTTCTCCACCCCGCGATGATATTAAGGAGGATAAGGGATTCGAACCCTTGCACGCTTTTACACGCCTGACGGTTTTCAAGACCGTTCCCTTCAGCCGGACTTGGGTAATCCTCCGAGATATTATAATGATCCGTACGGGATTCGAACCCGTGTTACCGCCGTGAAAGGGCGGTGTCTTAACCACTTGACCAACGGACCAGCTAAGTTAAGGCAATAAAAAGAACGGAGAAGGAGGGATTTGAACCCTCGCGCCGGTTTACCCGACCTACACCCTTAGCAGGGGCGCCTCTTCAGCCTCTTGAGTACTTCCCCACCATTCTAATATTTTATTGCAATGGGCCTAAATGGACTCGAACCATCGACCTCACCCTTATCAGGGGTGCGCTCTAACCAGCTGAGCTATAGGCCCTTCATTATATAAAGTTAAGCGGGTGACGAGAATCGAACTCGCGACAACAGCTTGGAAGGCTGTGGTTTTACCACTAAACTACACCCGCAATATTGCGGAGGCAGGACTCGAACCTGCGACCTTCGGGTTATGAGCCCGACGAGATGCCAACTTCTCCACCCCGCGATGATATTAAGGAGGATAAGGGATTCGAACCCTTGCACGCTTTTACACGCCTGACGGTTTTCAAGACCGTTCCCTTCAGCCGGACTTGGGTAATCCTCCATTATTTACAATGGACCTTGTAGGACTTGAACCTACGACCACTCGGTTATGAGCCGA
>NZ_DBHIRJ010000013.1:0-22321 GCF_057275535.1 Abiotrophia sp. | reverse complement strand
TCCTTTGGTTAGTCGTTCTTTTATTTATTGTCTAACTTTTTGGGGTCAGTACAAACCATGGCTTTTTTGCTAGTGCATTAAATTTAGGAAGGACGACGGCGCATGAGGATGAGGCCGATGGCTGCAAGCACCAATACTGCTCCTACTAGCAAGAATGGCAGGCGGTCCACTTCACCTGTGTTTGGCAGGCCCTTCTTATTTTCTCTCTTGCTTTCTTTCTTGACCTCTACCTTACTTGAGCTTTGACTTTCTTTTGATTCAGATTTAGACTCAGAAGGCTTAGATTCGTTAGGTTTTGAAGACTCGTTCGGCTTGGATTCACTTGGCTTAGAAGCTGAGGCTTGGGAAGGCTCTGCTGGTTTGGATTCAGCTGGCTTAGTTTCTGAAGCTTGTGATGTCTCGGCTGGTTTGGATTCAGCTGGCTTAGTTTCTGAAGCTTGCGATGTCTCGGCTGGTTTGGATTCAGCTGGCTTAGACTCTGTAGCTTGTGACGTCTCTGTTGGTTTGGACTCAGCTGGCTTAGTTTCTGAAGTTTGTGAGCTCTCGGCTGGTTTGGATTCAGCTGGCTTAGTTTCTGAAGTTTGTGAGCTCTCGGCTGGCTTTTGTTCAGGCTTAGGCGCTGGTAATGAAATAACAGGGAGCACTTGTTTATCAGATTCATCTTCCAGTGGCAACTGCGCTAAATAGCTATCGAATTTTTTCTTGAGCGCCGCAAAGTTTTGAATGGTTTGGCTGGCATCATAAACGCTAGCAGTCACCATACCTTCAGATGTTTCACGTTCTTTGATTGGTTTATATTCCTTAACACCCGCCATACCGTCTTTTTCAAGACCTTGCTCTACTAGCCACTTATGAGCTGCAGAGACGGCTTGATCACGGTTACCCTCTACCAAAAAGTAGAAAACAAGCCCTTCTGTATTATCTTGGGCATTGACCAGAACATAGCGCACAATGCTGTGTTCCTTAGCTTGCGCTACTTGGCTGGCCTCTGCCTCATTATTTGACGCGGTGGCTTGTGCGGTGACCGGATAGCTTCCTAAAACACCGGCTACCAAACCCAAAACTAAAATTCCTTTCGACCACTTTTTCATGGTGAATCGCTTCCTTTCCTTTTGTTACACTTATTGTAACTCCGTTACAGAAGTATTACAAGTGAATCTTTGTTTTTTATCATTTATTTCCCCGATAATTCATAAATTCGCCACATTTCCCTTATTACCGGTTCCATTTCAGCACATTTAAACATTACAGTAGTGTTACAAAATTAAAAAAGCCCCTGTTTTCACAGGGGCTCAAAGCTTTTATTTAACCTTGGGTCAAACGTTTGCGAATGTAACTAGAACTATACTCGACAATCAGGATAAAGGCAATCAGACCAATCAAAATGGCTCCTACTTCATCCCATTTGTAACCGTTAATAGCAAAGGTCAATGGTGCCCCAATCCCGCCGGCCCCAACAACCCCTAAAATCGTGGCGTCACGTAGGTTCATATCGAAGCGGAAAATCAGGGTGGAAATTAAACTAGACCAAAGTTGGGGAATAATCCCACAGCGAATTTTCTGGAAGGTGGAACAACCAGCCGCATCTAAGGCCTCTAGTATGGAATCATCTAAATCGTCAATGGTTTCCGAGAAAAGTTTAGAAATCATCCCAATCGAAGTAACCGATAGGGTCATAACCCCAGCGAAAGCACCTGGGCCGGTTACACGGATAAACATGAGCCCATAAACGAAACTTGGAATGGTACGAACTGCCATTACGAAGAGGCGTGTAATGACGGTAATGGGCATTGGCATGACTTTACCTGAAGCCAGAAAGGCCAAAGGAATAGAGAATACAGCCCCTACAATGGTTCCCATGAAAGCAATGGCTGCCGTTTCTAGGAGCAAGTGGAGTACGCCGCTCTCACCTAAACCAAGTAAGGTTTCCAAGTTAGGGTGGAAAATCCCGCTAATAATATTGAAGGCAATGGTCGGGCCCTTTTCAGAAATATCAATAGATCCCAAAGCTGACCAGGACCAAACAATGAGAATTACTAAACCAAGCACCCATAAGGCCTTGAAATACTTATCTGAGGTACGTGATTCATACATTTCATTAATTTTATTAATCATGATCCGAACCTCCTAAGTTAGTTTAGAGCGCAAGTAGCGACTGGTATATTCGATAATCAGGACCGTCACATAGAGGGCTACTAAAATCATGCCCAAATTCGTGTACTCACGCCAAGCGATTTTCTCATTCAGGATGACCCCAATCCCACCGGCGCCAACCCATCCCAGAATGGCCGCATGGCGGACATTCCCTTCAAATGTATAGAGCGAAGAAGCCAGATAGGATGGTAAGACTTGAGGCAGAATGGCTCCCATAAAACTATAGACACGGTTAGCACCCAGGGCTTCCATGGCTTCAAAAGGTTTCATATCGACCGTTTCAATCATCTCATAGAGTTGCTTAGCCATAAAGGAGAAGGTGAAGATGGCAATGGCCACCGTCCCAGCAAAAGTCCCAATCCCAAAGACCAGGGTTAAAACACTGGCATAAATCAAGGTTGGCACTGTTCGAATCAAACTTAGGACTAATTTCATAGAGCCTGTTACCCAACGGTTGACAACCATGTTGTAAGAAGCAATCACAGCAGCTGGGATGGCCAGTAAGGCGCCAATGGCAGAGCCTAAGATAGACATTTTAATGGTATCTAAGAGTGGTCCCTGAACAGATGCCCAGTAATCCCAGTTAGGTGGATACATCCGCCCTAAAATAACAAAGAACTGATTTCCTCGCTTGAGCAAGGTCGACATCTTGAAGCCAGTTAGCTCTATAGAATAATAGAAAGCTAGGACAACCAAGATGAGATAAAGCCAGGTTAGAGAAGGTTTTTTGCTGATGGTTTTACCGTTTGGGAGGGTTCGGGTTCGCGGTCCCCACATACGATGCCAGAATGCATTCATCATCATGTCCCCCTATTCAATCGCTTGGCCCTTGTAAATCACATCCAAGATTTCAGGTGTGACTTGGTCAGAAGGCCCGTCATAGACAACTTCCCCATCACGAATACCAATGATACGATCACAGTATTCCAAGGCTAATTCCACATGGTGAATATTGAGTAAAATCGAAATCTTGTCATCGCGATTAATAGCTTGGAAATCTTCCATTACGGCTTTGGCAGTCACAGGGTCTAAGGCTGCAACCGGCTCATCGGCTAGAATAATCTCTGGATTCTGCGCCAGAGTACGTGCTAGGGCCACCCGTTGTTGCTGCCCCCCGGAGAGTTGATCTACTCGAGTGTAGGCTTTTTCTAAGATACCAACGCGGTCCAAGGCGGTCAGCGCTCGAATTTCTTCTTCTTTCTTATAGTAACCAATGAGAACCCGCCAAAAAGGAATATCTGGCACAAAGGCATTCATCACATTGCTGATGACAGATGCCCGCGTTACTAGGTTGAAAGACTGGAAAATCATGCCAATTTTACGGCGAAAACGACGTAGACTTTGGCCTTTCAATTGACTAACGTTGGTCCCATTAACTGTTAGCTCCCCTTCACTAATAGGATGCATACAGTTGATGGTCCGGATTAGGGTAGATTTTCCCGCACCAGATAAACCAATAATCCCAACAAACTCTCCTTGTTCTATGGTCAAGTTTACATTCTTCAGAGCCGTCACCCCATTGGGATAGCGCTTGGAGACATTCTTGAACTCTATCATGTGTAATCCTCTCTTCTCATTATAATGACAGACAAGACGCAATCCTTAGAGATACGCCTATCTGTGCTCTTTTATCACAAAAAGAGCAGAGCCTCACCGAGACTCTGCCGTCTTGAGCGTCATGCGGACTAGTTGCCCTTAATTAATTTTTGCGCTTCGCGCTCTTTGTTGTAATCTTCATCTTTGGCTTCTTTATAACCGGTGTGGTTGTAAATCTTGATGACTTTCTTACCTTCTTCGGTCTTAGCAATATCCATCAAGGCTTTCTTGATTGCTTCGTTCAATTCAGGTGAAACAGTCGTAGAAGTCTTGCTGGCAGATACTGTGTCGTTGACGATGTCTGGTGTTACCCCGATAACGTTAGTCGCTTCCCAGATAGGTGCTGAAGCGCCCATTTCTTTTTGCCACTTATCAACGTTGTCGCGACGTAAGTCAGCATAACCAACAACAATATCCACTTGTTCAGCAGCCAAACGTGTCATGGCATTGGTGTAAGAATCAGATTGTACCACGTTAGCTAAATCGGTAATCTTCTTACCAAAGTTTTCTTTGAGCCAGAGGGTTGGGTAAATGTAACCAGATGCTGATGAAGAGGAGAGAACAGTCCATTTAGCAGAGTTGAGATCCTCCCAAGTTAACTTTTCGCCCTTGTTGACTTTCTCAGCTAATTCCTTACCTTTGGCAGATGGACCTGCTAAAATCAAGCCCTTGTAGAAGGTAACTTGCTCATCAGTAGGTTCAGTTGCTTTCTTGTCATTCCATTCTTTTGGTTCAGTGGAATTTTTGTTAAGCCCTTGACGAGTAGCAGTTAGGAGAACTTCCACATCATCAGAAAAGAGAACATAAGTCCCTGAAGGGATAAAACCGTAGTCAAGAGTCCCTGATGCTAATCCTTCCCCTACAGCTTCAAAGTTAGTCCCTACTGTGATTTCTACGTTCTCAACTTCAAAACCATTTTTAGCAAGTTCGTCTTTCAATAATTTCTTGAGCGGTTCAGTCGATGTTACGATTTCGTCTGGGTTACGTGACGGCACGAAACCAATCTTGATGGTATCGATTTTTTCTGCTGCTTTAGCAGTAAACGGTGCGATTAATCCGGCCACGAAGGTCGCGATTAAGGTGAAGATGGCAAAAAGCTTCAGGCTTTTTTTCATTTTAAGGATCCCTCCAACAAAAATAATTGATTCTACCCAAATTATAGCAAAACCCTTTCTTCCGGCAAGAAAAAAATTATCAAAAGTGCCTTTTCGCTGGTTTTATTTTTCAAATGTTCGTGTTTTTTACGTCTTTCTTAAGCCATCATAAAAAGCCCACGCTTCCTTGCCGGAGGTGTGGGCTAGCATCATTGACTATTAACGTTGGCCTGGGAATGGTAGGCGTGGAGTTTGGCCTTCTTGGCCGTTCTCTTGCTCTTGTCCTTGACCTTGTTGGCCTTGTTGATATTGTTGGAGATTATTGTTGCTTTGTTGCTCAGGTTGGGCACCAAGCGTTACTTGGACTTTGGTTTCCTTCCCTTCTCTTAGGACGGTTAACTCTACTTTGTCACCTACATTATAGGCATAGAGCTCCCGACGTAATTCCAAGATGTTCTTGATTTCCTTATCGCCAATCTTGGTGATGACGTCATATTTCTTGAGGCCGGCGGTTTCAGCTGGTGAGCCTTTGACCGTATCGGTTACCACGACCCCATCCGTTTGGTCGGACTTGAGTTTGAGTATTTCGGTCTTAGACCGGCTAGTGATGTTGGCTAAGTCATTTTGGCTAATTCCAATGAAAGGCCGGGTAACTTTGCCGTCTTTTTCTAGCTGTGCAATGACGCGTTGTACTTCCTTAGACGGAATGGCGAACCCCATCCCTTCGACGTCTACATTCGAGAACTTGCTAGAGTTAATACCTACTAGGTCGCCATCCTTATTGAGTAGCGCACCACCGGAGTTACCAGGGTTGATCGCTGCTGAGGTTTGAATGAGCGTGGTCTCAATATCGGCTTGGCCGTCCTTGTTGAGGTCCATTGGCACAATCCGTGATTGACCCGAAATAATCCCTTGGGTCACAGAGTTAGAGAACTTGCTACCTAGAGGTGACCCAATAGCAATGGCGATACTCCCTACCTTGGTTGCGTCAGAGTCGGCAAACTTAATGGCCGATTTGACATTCTTAGACGAAATTTTGACAACGGCTAAGTCAGACACCGCATCGCGGCCAACTAATTCACCATCTTCTGTGGTTCCATCAGCTAATTTAACCTTTAGAGAGTCCGCATTCTCTACCACATGGTTATTGGTTACTAAATAGGCAGAATCCCCGTCAATCTTATAGATAACACCACTACCCTCACCCGCTAATTTTTGGGAGGCACTCGGATCTTCCAAGTCTACTTGGTTTTCGCCACCTGTTCCATAGCCATATAAATTATTTTGTTGGCTTTCTTTCTGGTAGTTTTGGATAGATACGACAGAGTCTTTGGCCTTCTCAACAGCCTTCATAATAGTTTCTTCAAATTCACTGGCTGTTCCTTGGGCTTGGACCGTATTCGTCTGATTTTGAGCTGCCGTCGGTGTCACGACATTTTGCAAGGCCAAGCCACTTAAGATAAGCGCTCCCCCAGTTAAAGAACCTACAACTAATTTAATGATTTTTCTGTTTTTCATAGAACTTCCTCTTTTCTCTCGTATGAGTTTATTATTTTTCTTGATGCTTCTATCCTAACACCGACATGTGAAAAGAATTTGAAAATTATATTACAAAGCAGTTATTTAATTGGTAAAGAATCCAGATTTTAAGCCTCATTTCACGGCAATTTCATTCATATTTTGATTGCTAGACCCCGCTAGATTCTACATAGGCTTATTCACAGAAACAAAAAAGACCAGGAGCAAGCTCCCAGTCTAATCTTGATGACTAGCATTCATGAATTTTACCACATTTTGGACAGCGTCCTCGCATGCGATTAGCTAAATCAATGAATTTGCAAACCAATTGGCTATCCAATGAATAGATCACATGCTTACCTTCCTTCTCTGAGCGAATAATTCCATGCTTACGCAAAGTAATCAAATGGTGAGAAGTCGTCGCTACAGTGGCATCAATTAAGCGTGAGATTTCATAGACACAGAGGCGTTCATAGACCGTCAAGACATGCATGATCTTCACTCGGTTGAGATCACCCAGAACCTTGAATAAGGCTGCCTGTGCAGCCAGCTGATCTGGATCCATGACTTCCTTGAGTCGCTCACATTCCGTACTAATCACTTGTTCTTCTAAACATTCATATTCTGCCATGTCTTCCCTCCTTATAGGCCATGCATCATCATGACAGCCACACAGTTATTAATGATATGTACACAGATGGCATATTCAAGCCGTCTGGTTTTCAAATAAGTCAGACCTAGTATTAAGCCCATACCAGCATAGAGGCCCCATTCTAACGCATTAGCAGGTTGATGTAGGAGGCCAAAAATGACACTGGATATTGCCAGACCTAGCCAAGGTAGCTGGGGCAGTAGATACTTCATCAGTAAGCCTCTGAAGAGAATTTCTTCGACAATAGGCCCCAGTATGGCCAAGGCCAAAAAGGTTAAGAGGAAGGGGGCACCCTGTGTCGATACTTGCAAGGCCGCCTGATTCTGCGTGGTCTCAAAGGCTGGGTTGTAAGCAATCAGGACTTGGTCATAAATTGTCAGGTAGCCATACATAATCCCGTAAATAGCAAAACCTCCGACTAGGAGCTTCCATTTATTGAGTGTCCAATCAAAGAGCTTAAAGCCCCAAATAGAGACCCCTAGGATTAAGACAACTAAAGCTATGGCCTCCAGAATGACAAAAGCCCAAGATTGTATATAGACCAAGTCACTTAAATCGGCACCTACTAAGTCATAGGAATCGAGTCCTGATTGAGCCAGACCATACTGAATCAACCCCCACTCAGCCAAAATTTGGCTGGCCAGATAGGCTCCAATCAGCAAAAGCACCTTCCACCAGCTGCCCTTAACAGGATCTTGCCAGGCTTGGTTCATTCTTTGCCACATGCGCCTTCATCTCCTCTTGCTTAGTTAATCAATTTTTCCAGTTGGATAAGACCTTGGAACCAGTCTGCACCTAAGACTTCATTGAATTGTTCTTGACTTAAGACAGCTTCCCCTGTCGGCTCCGTCAAGTGAACAGCTTTCAAATCTAAATGGTACTCCAAGGCTACCTTACCTTGAATCAGGCCAACTGAGATTTTTTTATTGGCATAGTCTAAGCTGATGGTCCCATCGTAATCATCTGTGAACAAATCAAAGGTCTCTTTAAGTCTTGGAAAATCGGCTTGATGCTTCTTCATAATAGCCGTCCACTGCTTACCGGCCTCATCCGATAACTCATAGCTTAACACTTGGCCGTCTTTCTTGCTTGGTTGGGGTTGAGTCGCTAGCCATTCCGTTAAAACCGCTTGATAGAAGGCCTGCCAATCTTGGCTGATTTGATAACTCGTTTGGGCCTGTTCTGTAGAATCTAAGGCTACAAATTTATCCTTGAGTGCGGTGGTCTTGCTTTCATCCAGATGAGCTAATTTATCTAGGGCCGTATCCTTAACAGCCTCCGCTTGACTATTAGCCACTTGCTTGGCAAAGCCCATCAAGTCTTCAACTGCCTGCCAAGCAGCCGTCACCTTGCCCTCTGATAGCTTCATCATGGCAGTAAAAGGTAGGGCGTGCGAATCTGTTTGATGCAAGTAACGCATGTCACCAGAATTGATGGTAACCAAGGTTTTCCCCTTAGGTTGGCCATTATCACGGCCATCGATTAAGGCCACATTCATGACTACACGCGCTTGGTCGTGATAGAGAGCGGTTAGGATTGTTTCTGGCTGGTCTATTTTAATCTCTGGTAAGTCTTTATTGGGCTCCTCTTGCTGACTAGAGGACTCACTAGAGTTGGAACTTTCACTGGTCAGCTGACTGGCTTGTTCTGAGCCAAACTGGGTCACAGGCGATAAATCTTGGCGTTCTTGCGCACCAATCCGGGAAAGGGCCTGTGGCACCACTAAGACTTGGTTGGCTAGGATTAGGGCAAGGGCACATTTTTTAAGTGATAATTTCATAGGCTTTGACTCCTTTATTGTGGGGAAAGAGTAGCGTTAGCGTTGGTTTAAATAGGCTTTGACATCTGGTCCGACAAAGACCTGTCCTTGATCCGTCAACAGAATAGGGCGCTTGACTAACATGCCGTCGGTCGCCAGAAGCTCGAATTGCTGGTCCAAGCTTAAGCTATCCCAGCGGTCTTTAAGGCCCATGCCACGGTAGAGTTGACCACTCGTATTGACTAGCTTCTTGGTCGAGCTAAGACCTGCCTGTTGATACCAAGTTTTTAACTCTTGTGCACTAGGACGATCCACATTAATCTCGCGATAGTGATAAGTAAGGCCTTGGGCCTCAAGTAGTCGCTCTACCTCCCGGCAGGTCGAACATTTTTTTAGACCGATTAACTCCATGGTTTTCCTCCTAGCTCTACTTGGTTAAGTAACATTCAAGTAGGTATTTGATATTCTTTACCTCCTCATTCTACCACAAAAACCTGAGAAAAACTAAGGATATTCGCTAGACACAAAAAGACACCCCTTCCTCACGGAGAGGAGAGGATGTCTGGTATTCGCTCACTTAATCTAAGACAGACAAGCGCTTAGTCCACGGTGTTGCGGTGCGCGCTAAGACTTGGTTAAGGGCTTCGATATTGGCCTTACCTTGGGATTCTAGCCATTCACGGCAAGCTTGGTCTCCTTCTGAGGCGAAGATTGGCACAGCATCCTTCCAAGTTGCACGGCCACAGAGTACCCCATTGAATTCTGCACCTGCTTCTTTGGCGAAGTCCAGGGTTTCTTGGAAGAGTTGCGCAGAGACACCTGCACTGAGGTAGATGTATGGCAGATGGGTTACCTCGCTTTGTTCTTTAAAGAGTTTGAGAGCTTCTTGACGGCTATAGAGCACTTGATCTTCAGCATAACCTTCTACGTACTTCATATTAACGGGTACTTCTACCTTCAAGACATCAACATGGTAACGTTTGTGGGAGAAAATCTTCATGGCTTCCAACACTTTATGAGGTTTTACTTTAGCAAATTCCGCTCCCTTTTCATCATTGAGGGTCGCATCATAGGAGACAATTTCTAAGAAGAAAGGAATATCTTCCGCCTCACACTCAGAGCCAATTCGTTCAACAAAGGCGTGTTTGCGTTCATTAATCGCTTCATCTTCATCCACATCATAGTAGAGCAGGAACTTAACCGCATCTGCTCCTTGTTCTTTGAGGCGGTAAGCAGACCACTCAGGCAACAAGTCTGGCAAACGACCAGGTTCAGATGCATCATAGCCTGTTTCTTCATAGGCTAAGAGCAAGCCCGCGGCGATTGAACGACGTGCAGCCGCAGGTAAGCCATACTCTGGATCTAAGAGAATAGACGATGCGTATGGCGTCAATTCTTCGGAAATGGCAATCTTAAAGTCTTCAACAGCGCGTTGCACATCTTCAACGCCCCCACCTGAAGCAATCATCTTACGCAAGGAACCACGTTGGTCAATGGCTAAGGCTGAGATAACCCCAGATTCAGTCGATAGTTCTTGTAATTTTTCGTATTTAGCTTTTGATACTTGTCTCATCTTATCTTCTCCTTTTCTTATCCATTACTTAGGCTTGGTAGCGGAGCTCGCCATCCAAATAAGTGGCCTCTAATTCTAATTGATCGCTGACTACGATGAAGTCTGCTTCATAACCTGGGGCAATGCGGCCACAGACTGATTCAATTCCGACAGACTGCGCAGGCGTCAGAGAGGCCATACGCAAGGCTTCTGCGGGACTAACTAGGCCCCAGTCCACGACATTCTTAACCCCTTGTTTGAGCTCTAAGATAGAGCCTGCCAGGTTGCCGGTATCTTTGAGACGGGCAGTCCCATCTTTGACCACTACTTCAAATTCCCCTAGGCGAGACTGACCCTCGCCCATACCACCAGCCCGCATACAGTCTGTAATTAGGACGGTTTCCTTAGGTCCTCTGGCACGAGTCACCACACGAGCTGCCGCCGGATGAACATGGTGGCCATCACAAATCATTTCAGCAAAGACCTTGTCTAGGCTCAGAGCCGCCCCTACCATACCTGGCTTGCGATGGTGAAGCCCGCTCATACCGTTGTAGATATGAACGAAGATATTAGCGCCGGCCTCAACGGCCGCTGCTGCTTCTTCATAGGTCGCGTCAGAATGAGCCAATGCCGTATAGACGCCTTTGGACTTGGCAAATTCAATGAATTCCTTAACGCCCTTGCGTTCTGGGGCAATGGCAATCTTATTGACCAAACCCTGTGACAGCTCATGCCATTTGGCTAGTTTTTCAACAGAGGGATCGCTCATGTATTTAGGGTTTTGGGCCCCTTTGTATTTTTCGGTGAAGAAAGGCCCTTCTAGGAAAATCCCACGAATCTTAGCCCCGGTCACCTCTTGATAGTGATTCCCGATCGTTTCGCAGACATCATTCAACAATTCGGTAGAAGAGGTCAAGGTGGTTGGCAACCAAGAGGTCACCCCACAGGATAGGAGACCTTCGGAAATCACCTTAATGCCTTCAAAGTCATTATCCATGACATCATGAGACTTGTAACCATGAATGTGGGTGTCCACTAAACCTGGGGCTACAATGGACTGGCTATAGTCTTTGATTGGGGCATCTTGTGGCTCTTCCATCAGGATGGGACCAAACTTCCCGTCTTCAATGGTCAAGTAGGCCTTGTCAATGACTTGGTCATCGAGCACAATTTGCTTAGCGTAAACATAGTATTTCATACGATTCTTCCTTTCTTATCTAGGCGTAAGGATGAATGGTGACACCCTTAACAACACGATTGACCGTGCCACTTGGTGATGGAGTGTCTGGTTTGTTATGAACATGAACAGACGCCAACAGAGCCAAGACCTGACCGACTACTAAATATGGGAAGGCCAGATAGGCATCCGGTAATTGACTGTGCGTCGAATCAAAATCAAAAACCTCTACCCCAGGCGCAGCCTCGCTTCCCACTTGAATGGCTACAACGGCTTGGGCAATCTGATCACCGGCCAATTCAGCCAAGATATCCTGGTCATAGAGACGGGTGTAAGCTTGGTTGGAAACAAAGACTAGCGCCAAGGCCTCAGAGTTAACAAAAGATTTAGGACCGTGACGGAAGCCCATGCTGGAATCATAGACGGTTGCCAATTGGCCAGCCGTTAACTCTAGGATCTTCAATTGGGTTTCACGACCCAGGCCTTCAAAGCCACCCGATCCCAGATAGATGACACGCTGTGGATTCTTAGCTATCAAGGCTTGAAGCTGACCCTCGCGGGCAAAGACTGTCTCAGCCATCTTGGCAATCTGGTCGACATAAGCCGCCTTATCGGCATCAGAGGCAGGATCAAAGACTAGCAAGGCGGTGAGCATCATGCAAGAAAAACTCCCCGTCATGGCAAAGCCTGCATCATTGGAACGACTCGGCTGTAAGAGCACTAGGTTGTGGTCGTCCCCTTGCGCTGCTTTGGCTAAATGGCCTTCTGGCGCACAGGTAATGGTTAATTGATAAAAATCCTTGACCAAAGACTGGCCTAATTGTACGGCCGCCACACTCTCTGGCGAGTTGCCACTGCGGGCAAAGGACACCAAAAGAGTTGGTAAATCTGCCTGGAAGACGCTAGTCGGATTGGAGACAATGGTCGTCGTTGGCTCGTGACGGAAGTTAAGACGAGACACGTCATTAACTTGACGTAAATAATTTGTAATAGCTTGTCCGACATAAGCAGATGACCCTGCTCCTGTAAAAATCACTTCTAGACGCCCATAAGATTCTAACAAGGCACCTATAAAGCCCTTAATTTCTTCCTGACGGTCAAGATACAATTGATAGGTCTCGCGCCAGATAGATGGTTGTTGCTTGATCTCTCGCGTTGTAATTTCGGCACCCAGTGCCTCTAACGCGGCTTTGTCTAATTCAAACATGGCCTGACTCCTCTATTGATTTTTCATTATATTTATATTCTACTCTGTAAGGGCTTTTCTTTCAATATGCGTTTCGACCAAAATTAAACTGAAACTTGTCTTAAGTAACAAAAATAAAAATTTTTGTCTGTACATGAAGCGCTACCATGTTTTTTGTGGTACACTAAGGGTAGATTAATTCATTGCAATTTTTGGAGGTATTATTCCATGGAAATACTTGTTTATGATCAGTTCGATGCGGCATCCGATAAGGCCTTTGACTTCTTCGTCCAGGCGCTGGCAACTGGTCCCAAAACCTTTGGCTTAGCAACTGGTTCGACTCCCGAAGCACTCTACCAACGCTTAGTAGAGTCCGATTTAGATTTTAGTCAATCAGTTTCTGTCAACTTGGATGAATACTATGGCTTGTCTAGCGACCATCCAAAGAGCTATCACTACTTTATGCACCAACATCTCTTCCAGCACAAGCCTTTCAAACATTCCTATCTGCCTGACGGGGACCAAACTGATAGTGACTATGAAATCAAACGCTATAATCAAGTCCTAGCAGACAACCCCATTGATTTACAAATCTTGGGGATTGGCTCTAACGGTCATATTGGCTTTAATGAGCCAGGGGCACCATTCGATGGCTTAACCCAGCTAGTCGATTTGACTCCATCCACTATTGAGGCTAACAAACGTTTCTTCGATCGTGTCGAAGACGTGCCGACTCAAGCTTACAGTATGGGGATTGCTTCCATCATGGCCGCTAAGAAAATCATCCTCATGGCTTACGGCGACAAGAAAGCCGATGCTATTTACGGACTGGTTGAAGGGCCTGTCACCCCTGACCTGCCAGCCAGTATCCTCCAGCGCCATCCTGATGTGACCCTGCTCTTGGACAAGGCGGCTGCAGCTAAACTTCATCTCTAAGAGAAATTTCCCATTATATCATATATGATATAATGGGATTTTTTATTAGGCTTAAAATCAGAGCAAGAGGGCTAGACTTCAGTGTCTAGCCCCCTCTCTAAAGTTCCCCTATTTAAAAGATCTGAATATCCTGGGCAGGCATCACTAGGAAGCCAGCACCAATAATTCCGTTGTCTCCCCCCAGGTCTGTGACCCGAATGTGAGGCAGAATATGCATTTGTTCTTTGTGAGCATACCGCTCCAGGACTGCCTTAATACGCTCCACATAGAATGGATTCTTGACTGCTACGCTACCGCCAATGACAATTTCTTTAGGATCTAGGAGGCAGATCATAGCGAAGAGCCCAATGGCCACCCCCATGGCACTTTGGTCTACTAATTCATTGGCAATTTGTTCCCCTTTGAGGGCACGAGCGAAGACTTGGGCCACCGTAATTCGATCATCCAGATAGAGGGCGCGAGCCATAGCCTCAATCCCAGGGCCCGCGCAGACACTTTCCAAAGGACGAAGGCCAGTTGAGGAGGGCACTGGCAAGAAGCCAATTTCACCTGAGAAGCCATCACCGCGAATAATCTGATGGTTAACGATATTAGTGCAGGCGATCCCGGTTGAGACCGTCAAATAGCCGAACACATCCAGCGGCCCCATGCCAGCCAAGCGATACTCCGCATAGGCAGCCGCCTTGACGTCATTCTCAATGGCGATTGGTACTTGGGCGTAGCGGTCCGCCAGGCGCGCTACCACCGGAAACTTCTCCCAAGGGATATTATTTTGGAAGATAGCTACCCCGTTTAGGCTATCCACCTTACCTGGTATACCTAAGCCGATACCGGTCAAATCCGATACATCCACCCCTGCCTCTGCTAGGCAGGCGTCAATGACACCCACTACGCATGCTAACATGGCCTCACTGGAAGAGGTATCGCTGGGCACTTGAACACGGTGAGTGATACGTCCCTGCTCGTCAATGATAGCCGCCGCTACCTTAGTTCCGCCGATATCCACACCCATTGCTTTTCTCATTTTCCTTCCTCCTCTCCTTTGGTAGAGCCATCCGGCCTTTAATCGCGTTTAGGATGGTTAAAGTCGTAGTTATAGTCAAAGAGCACCGCTAGTAAACCTGCCAAAGCTAAGAGCATGCCCAAGAGATTTTCTCGGCTAACCGTGGTTTGAAGGTGAATGATAAAGCCAACACAGACCAAGGCAACCAAAAGACGAATGAGAACACGAATTTTATGAGACATCTAAATCTCCTCCCATCGAATTTCACTCGCAGCCAAGGAAACTTCATGGCTAATTCCTTGACCATCATAGACAGTCGTTACTTGTGGCTCAGCGGTATTGTTGACAATGGCATACTTGCCCTTAGCTGGGTAGGCATGAACCTCAACAGCCGGGTTGCTACTATGCCATTTATTAAAGTCAGCTTCCTTATGTGCCGCATAGTAGAGGGCACGCATGAGTAACCGCGTATTGTCAATGCTGTAAGGTAAGCCAGCTAGGTAGACCCCACGCCCTTGACCATAATCGTGCGCCGCCATATGCACTTCGCCATTGCTGTATTCTAAAATTTCTGTCTCTTCACTTAGGGCATAGAGGTTATGCATGGACTCTCCGAAATCAGGGACTTGTCCAGCTTCTAAATCTGCCGTAATAAAGTGACTGCCTTGGGCTTGAGTGAAGTATTTGTCGGTCGATAGGGAGAAGCCTAACTCCTTATCCACCCCAAGAATTTCAGCTAATTGGAAGAAACGACCATTTTGGAGATGGGCACTTGGCTCACCAACGCCCACCAAACCGCCGCCTTGGTAGACGAAGCGACGAATGGCACTTAACAATTCTGGGCGAGCCCAATGTTGACCACCACTAAAGGCGGTTCCGGCATCGCCTGCGTTAATTAAGACGTCCACATCTGCCGGCACGCCGTCAGCAATCACCTGGTCAAAACTCAAGAAGACTACCTCAACCGCCGCACCACTGAGGGCTTCTAGAATCCCTAAATAGGAGTAGATTTGCTTATAGTGCAAGGCATGCGCCACCATGTGCGTTTGCCAGGTACGAAGTGCTCCCCAAGCATTGAGAATCCCTACTTTTAGCCCCACATAAGGCTTGGTGTCTTTGACAATGGCGTAGATATCCCGGAATTCATCCGCCACTTCTTCGATATAGGAAACAAATTTAGGGAATTTATAGGCGAGGCTGAGATAGCCCCCATAACCAATCCGGTCAACCGGCTTACGCATAATAGCCCGACGTGCTGTCAACCAATTCTCGTTAGCTTCAATGGTCGGATCATTTCCTTCATAGAAGGTATCTGGGAAGAAGTATGGCAGGAAGCGACCTTCGGTATATTTAACATGTGGAATATCAGCAATCATCCGCAAGGTAGCCCCGCCTCCGACTGATCCAACTACTGCGTCCAAGCCAATATCCTTGAAATAAGGGCCATATGGTTCGGTCCCAATCCAGTTATCGCCTAGGAACATCATGGCTTCTTTGCCTGCTTCATGGACAATATCCACTAACTTCTTGGCTTCTTGAGCCACAAAATGGCTTTGGAAATCGACATAGTCTAAGTAGGCCTTAGAAGGCACGCGGAAAGCCGTATTATAGTAACCTTGGTCAACAAAGTCTTCCGGTCTCAGACGATACCCTTTGGCTTCTTGGAAGGCTAGGATGGCTGCCGGTGAGACAGAAGCCCCATAGCCAAACCAGTCGACAAATTTCTCTTTAGCCTTGTCATTGAAGACCAGGGTGAAATGGTAGAAGAAGGTGGTAAAGCGGACCACATCCGTCTTAGGATTTTCCTGGCACCAACGTCTGAGGTAGTCGCTCATGAAGCGGTTGGAATGTGGCTGCCGTACATCAAAAGGAATATCATGAGCCACTGAGTCGCCCCAATTATTAGTGATATGGTTATACATTTGAGTTGGGTCCCAAATCTTATAAACTAAGAAGGAAACCGTATATTCATGGAAGGGCTCTGCCCCTTCCACAATCACTAGGTCTCGCTCTTGATCCACCTGCCACTGGCTGGTTGGGACTACTTGGCCAGTGGTGCGGTTAATGACTTCCCACCACTCCTTAGGATCATGGTGATAGTCAGGTACTACTTGTTCCCGATAGTAGCCCTGCATGAAATCAATGGCTAAGCTTTCTTCGCTTGCGGTATGGAAGGACGACATCAAATAGAGTTGTTGGCACTCTTCCATATGATCTTTGATAAAATCATTATGATTTCGAGCTACAAAATAGGTTGTATAGATAGAAGCATCTAAATCTTTGACTGCCTCTTCTAATTTGGTTCCATCGGAATCGCGGATGGCATCTGCTCCCCAGCGATCTAATAATTCTTGAGTTTGCGCAAGGAAATTGCGCTCACTTGGTAAAGTAAGTCTGCCTTTTGATTTGGCCATTTACTACATCTCCTTCGTCATCTAAATCTCATTATCAAGGCATGGCTTATTCCTTGGAGCCGCCCGCTGTCATCCCCTCGGTCAGACGCTTCTGAACGAAAATATAGAGGATGAGGGTTGGCAACATGACCATGACCATGCCGGCGTAAAGTTGACCATATTGTTGGGCCGCATTTTGCGCTGCCATTAAGTTCATCAAACCCACTGGCAAGGTCCGTAACTCCTGTTTATTCATCAAGGTAAAGGAAATGATATATTCATTCCAGAAGCCTAGGAAGTTAAAGAGAATAACCGTGATAATACTTGGCTTAGCCATAGGAATCATAATCCGCATCATGGTCGTAAAATGATTAGCCCCATCAATCGAAGCCGCTTCTTCAAAAGTTGACGGTAAGGTCATGAAGTAGCTAGACAAGAGATAGATGGTAAATGGCAGAGAAGTTGCCGCATAGACCAAGGCTAGAATGAAGCGGTTGTTTAAGAGCTCTGGCATCATGGCAAAGCCTTTTTTTGCATCGACCAGCATCAAGAAGATGGGTACTACAATGTAGTTAACGTTGATGAAGAGCCCACCCTTAAAGAGTTGACGTAAAAGGCCACGGCCTGGGAATTCAAAACGCGCTAGAACATAAGCGGCTGGCAAGGCCAAGGCTAAGAGAAGCGCCAAAGCCATAGCAGTTACAATCACCGAGTTGAAGACATAAGCCCCCATACTAGCCCGATTCCAGGCATCGACAAAGTTCTGCCAGTAGAGCCCCATTGGCAAGGACCAAGGCGAACGGTAGAATTCTGAATTTTCCTTAAGTGAGGCCAGAAAGACCCAGCCCACTGGCACAATAATCGAAATAGCCAGGAGCGACAGCACTAAGTAGATAAAAATCTTGTATAAACGATTCGTTGAACGACTCATTTGACTGGCTCCTTTCTAGTATTCAAGAATGTCCCGCTTGGTTACGGCACTAACGACCGC
The DNA here is from genome assembly GCF_057275535.1 of Abiotrophia sp. NCBI lineage: Bacteria > Bacillati > Bacillota > Bacilli > Lactobacillales > Aerococcaceae > Abiotrophia > Abiotrophia sp. The sequence goes on along the minus strand of NZ_DBHIRJ010000013.1, from coordinate 4,310 downwards.
TGACAAGACGAAGGAGAAGATGAAAATAACAACCCCAATGGCCATCCCGTAGCCATAGGATGAGTTGGTATAGGCTTGCCCATACATGTAGGATAAGACTACCGAAGATGCTCCGTTTGGCCCTTCGCTGGTCATGGTTTGGACCAGGAGGAAGCTGAGGTTGATGGTAGAAATAATGAAGAAGGTCAAGGTAGTCCGAATGTTATTCCAGACTAGTGGCAGGGTCACGGCGAAGAACTGCTTAACCTTACCCGCCCCATCCAAATCTGCTGCTTCATAGAAGGAAGTTGGGATATTGGCCATTGATGCCATGTACATGACCATGTAATAACCAATAGCCTGCCATACTAAAGCACCAATCAAGGCATAGAGCACCAACTGCTTGTCCCCCAACCAAAGAATCGGTGGAGCCTGCTCCCCTCTGAAGATTGCCAAGAAAGAATTTAACATCCCGTTGTTAGGGTCATAGATGGCGGAGAAAATACCGGAAATAACAACGATGGATAAGATATTTGGAATATAGAAAATTACCCGGAAGAAGTTTTGTCCCTTAATTTTCTCTGTCGATAGAATGGAAGCGAAGAGAATGGCAATAGCTAGGGTAATAATGGTCACCAGCACAATTAAGACAATGGTATTTTGGAAGGCTCGAATAAATTTAGTGTCGTTGAACAATTTGACGAAGTTATCGAAATAAACGAAAGTCTTTTTGGCTGAGAATCCACCCCACTTGTAGAGAGACATGCGAAAGACTTGAAATGTCGGATACAACATGAAGAGGGCGAACAAGAGGGTCGCAGGTATCACGCAAATCAAGGCAAAGCGGGTTTTGGATGCTTTTGAATTCATGATAAGTACTCCTTTCTAAATCGCCGTGCTGGCGTCTCTTATAAGTATGACCCTGGCTCATAAGAGGCATCAACACGTGCGTTAACAATAAAAGTCCCACTCCCACCAAGGCGGAAGTGGGCACTATGTCAATGCTTAAGCTAGCATTAGTGGCTGATGCTGTCGTGGAATTGTTTCATTACTTCTACGACGTTAGATTGCCAATCTTTCACGCTGAGGTCACCAGATACTACAGAGTTGAATGCTTCGTAAAGTGTTGCCTTGAGGTCTACCCCTTCGATGGCTTCAGCAGATACGAAACCACCTAAACCAGGTAATACGCCTTCGTCATAGACTTTATAGAAGACTTGTTTTTCAGCAGGTAACTTGCTGATCAAACCTTTAACTGGTTGAACAGCCCCGTGTTTAGCGAAGATTTCAGCTGCCTTGTCAGAGTAGAGGAAGGCAATGAATTCTTTGGCTGCTTTTTGTTGTTTAGCTTCTTTTGGAATCCAGATATGTTCCAAGAAGGTATAAGCGTATTGTTTGCCGCCTTCTTTGAGGGTTGGCACAGCTGCCATGCCCCATTCGAAGCCGTCAGCACGTGGTGCATCTTTCATTTCGTCCACTACCCAGCTACCGTTTGGCATGAAGAGGGCTTTGTTGTCTAGGACTGCTTGTTGGTTCTTAGTGAAGCCGTCTTTGTTAGCGTTCGCTACAGTAGTTGCTTCAGTATTCTTAGCTAACTCGCCTAAAGTTTCGAAGACTTTGGTTAAATCAGCGCCAGACCAAACTTCTGGATCGTAGTTCATGGCTTTGTTGAAGAGTTCTGCCCCACCAGCGGAGTAGATCACGCTAGAGAAGAAGGTGTCTAAATAGCCAGCCGTTGGATAGGTGAAGAGGGCAATGTTTTCTTTCTTAGCTTCTTCAGCTAATTTCCACATTTGATCCCAAGTCTTAGGTACTTCCCAGCCTTTTGCTTTGAAGAGGGCCTTGTTATAGAAGAGACCTGTTGGAGAGTAGAACATTGGCATTAAGTAAGTCTTGCCATCGTTATAAGGGTTAGTTGAAGTAGAATCAGTGAAGCCTGGTAAGAGTTTTTCCTTAACGGTCTTATCTTCACCTGGAACCTTCATATCCAAAACATCGGTTAAGTCAGCTAAAGCCTTATCCTTGATTAAGGTTTCTGGTAAAGCTTTCTTACGGCTTTGTGCTAAGAGCACTACGTCAGGGTAGTCACCAGATTGGAGACGTGGGGTGATGGCATCTTCGAGTTCTTTTTCCATGGTTAACTTGATGTCGACATTTGGATTGACTTGCTTATAGGCTTCAATGATTTCTGGCCATAACTTGGTCCCATAAGCTGTTTCGATGGCTGCGAAGTCTAAGGTCACCTTTTCTTCTGCTGACACATTGGCAACTCCGAAGAAACTTGGCAAAGCACAAGCTAAAGCAGCTGCTGATACTAAAGCTTTTTTCATGTAAAACACTCCTTATAAAATTTTATTGGATCTTACACTCTTATCATACCATAGCTGCAACCGTTTTACTTGCAGATTCTTGTTGTAAACTTGCAGATTCTTGCGGATTGTTGTATAATGTAAATAGATAAATGATAGCGTTTTAATAACTTTAAGGAGTGTCCCCACATGTATATTCGCTATACCATCACCCATCAGCCTGAAGAAGTTAGTCAAAATCATTTCCAGGTTCTATCAGTTAATATTGTCTCCTACGATGCCAACTGGCATTCCACTATGCATCACCACAATTTCGCTGAGATTTTCTATTGTTTGGACGGATCTGGTTATCTGCTAACTGAATTCGGGCGGACCCCCATCCACAAGCACTCTCTCCTACTGGTCAACCCCTTCATCGAGCATACGGAGCATACCTCACTTATCTACCCGCTCAAGTATCTAGTAATAGGGATTAAGGGGCCAGAGATTATTCTACCTTCTCACGCAACAGATAATGGGCTATTTAGCTTCGAAGACAGCAACCATCAGTTCTATCGTCTTATCCGTGAAGTGATGACAGAATGTGAGTTAAATCAACCTTACTCTAGCCAAATCATCGACCATTTAATTAATTCCTTGATTCTTAGACTCAATAATGTGGCTAATAGCCAGCTAGCCATGGCACGGGAGACGCCCTTATCTGCCAGTGTCAGCTTAGCTAAGCACTACATTGATAATCATTTCTCCAAGAACATTAATCTTGAGCAATTAGAAGAGCGAGCCCATGTTTCTCGCTTCCACTTATCCCACCAATTTAAGGAAGAACTCGGCCTCTCACCTATCAACTATCTCAATCAGGTTCGCCTAGGGCAGGCCCAAGAACTCCTACTGACTACCAATTACACTGTACTGCAAATTACCGAAATGGTTGGTTTCAATTCCGTCTCCTACTTCTCCAATAAATTCCACGAGGCAGTCGGCATGACACCGCGCGCCTATCGTAATCTCCATGCCTCAAGCCTCATCCAAACAGGCAGTCTCAAAGAATCGTATCGGCTACCCGATAATTTGGCAAGAAAAAATTAGCACAGTTTCTTTATGAAAAACCACTGATCCTCGTGTCAGTGGTTTTGTTGTTAAATCAATGAATTATTATGAAAACATGTCATATCTTATTAGTCAATATCGCTACTTTTTACACTAAGTCTAAACAAGTAGCAAGTCTGTGATAACAACAGTTGTTGCGCTTTCTCGGTTTTTATGGTATAATATAGTTATCAAAATCACAAAGAGGTGTTTTTTATGGTAAAAGCGAGTAAGGAACGTTGCGAAAACTTAGTTGCTCTGTTGGACGGTTACTCCAAAAAAGGCGGTCACCATCTTAACATCAACGTATTTGACCGGGATACTCTAATGGATGCTATGGAACATCCAGAAAACTACCCTCAATTGACTATTCGTGTGTCTGGTTATGCTGTTAACTTCAACAAATTGACCCGCGAACAACAATTGGACGTTATCAACCGTACAATGCACGAAGGCATGTAATCTTGCCTTTAGCCCTGGCGCTTGCTAGGGCTCTTTTATTTGGATTATGTTCTTACTATACAAAAAGAACCTTGAAGATTACTTCAAGGTTCTTTTTGACTCATGCTTTCCTATCATTTCTGATGGAAGAATACCGGCGGCCGGGGTCGAACCGGCACGCCCTCGCGGGCACTGGATTTTGAGTCCAGCGCGTCTGCCAATTCCGCCACGCCGGCATGATATTATATGAGGTTTAAGGCGGTAACCGGATTTGAACCGGTGAATGAGGGTTTTGCAGACCCTTGCCTTACCACTTGGCTATACCGCCATTTATGAATAAAAAAAACTGGGGTAGCTGGATTCGAACCAACGAATGACGGAGTCAAAGTCCGTTGCCTTACCGCTTGGCTATACCCCAATGATAATATAAAATAGGCGAACGAGGGGAATCGAACCCCCGAATGTCGGTGCCACAAACCGATGCGTTAACCACTT
>NZ_DBHIRJ010000012.1:0-62777 GCF_057275535.1 Abiotrophia sp. | reverse complement strand
TGAAAACACCCCATAAGTTGGATTTTTATTGTCCAACTTATGGGGTGCAGTACATAGACAGTGCAGGGCTTTTTAACTTAGTCTTTAAGGCTTTCAATGTATTGGTAGGCTTGGAAACCAGCCGTACCGCCATCGCCAGTAGCTGTTACGATCTGACGCAGGTGCTTTTGACGCACATCGCCGGCTGCAAAAACGCCTGGCAGGCTAGTGGCCATATGATCATCTGTGATAATCCAGCCTTCTTGGTCGGTAATTCCCAAATCTTTGACTGCTTCTGAGTTAGGCACCAAACCAACGTAGATGAAGACCCCTTGGGCATCCACGCGGCTAGTTTGGCCAGTCTTGACGTTCTTAATTTGCACGCCTTCAACCGCATCCGTCCCTAGAATTTCCTCCACCACGCTATCCCAGATAAATTCAATCTTAGGATTGGCAAAGGCCCGGTCTTGCAGGACTTTCTGCGCTCGGAGCTCGTCACGACGGTGAATGACCGTGACTTTGCTAGCAAATTGAGTCAGGTAATGGGCTTCTTCAACGGCCGAGTCACCTCCGCCGACTACGATAATTTCCTTATCGCGGAAGAAGAAACCGTCACAGACCGCACAGTAGGACACGCCACGGCCAGCCAACTCTTCTTCACCAGGCACGCCAAGATGGCGGTGGAAAGAACCGGTCGCTACAATGACTGCCTTAGCCTCATAGACCTTAGAGCTGGTATGTACTCGCTTAAGGTCGCCTGCTACTTCAATATGGCTCACGTCGCCGTAGTCGTGGACCGCGTCAAAACGCATAGCCCCTTGGTACATGTGTTGGGCCAATTCTGGGCCAGAAACCAGTGAAAAACCAGGATAGTTTTCCACATCTGCCGTGTTGTTGACTTCCCCACCGGGAACGCCTTTTTCAATCATATGTGTCTTGAGATTAGCTCGTGAAGCGTAGAGGGCGGCAGTCATACCAGCCGGCCCAGCACCAATCACGACGACATCTGTTACAATTAATTCTTTTTCCATTCTATCATTCACTCTCTTAGTAATGCGCTTGAGACAGGGAAGCTTCTTGCTTGCCATCACGCGTCATCAAGCGAAGTAGGCCTTCCTTGACCTGAGCACCTTCATAAATGAGACCATAGAGGGCCTCGGTAATTGGCATTTCGATACCGGTTTCCTTGGCCAGTTCATAGGCTGACTGGCAGGTAGCAATCCCTTCGACCACCATTTGAATTTCTTCTTCAATGGCTTCCTTGCTGTAACCTTTGGCTAGCAAATTCCCTGCCTGCCAGTTACGGGAGTGGGGACTAGTACAGGTGACCACTAGGTCGCCAACCCCGCTCAAACCAACAAAGGTCAATGGGTCTGCCCCTAACTTAATGCCCATACGGGATATTTCGGCTAGACCACGCGTTACTAGGGCGGCCTTGGCATTGTCGCCGTAGCCAGCACCCGCTAGGACACCGGCCCCTAGGGCAATAATATTCTTGAGGGCCGCGCCCATTTCCACGCCTACCACATCGGTATTGGTATAGATACGGAAGTAGTGATTCTTAAAGAGGGCTTGCACCTTCTCAGCTGCTTGTAAATTGGGACAAGCGGCCGTTACAGTCGTCAGGTCATGACGGGCTACTTCCTCGGCATGGCTTGGGCCTGACAAGACGACCAGGTCTTGGTAGTCTTGGCGCGGAATTTCCGCTTCAATCATCTGGCTGACCCGCAAATGGGTCCCCTGCTCCAGCCCCTTAGTGGCATGCACCAGGAGGGGTTGGGCGTCTGACTGACTGAGATAGCTAGCTACCTGCCGAGCAACCGAGCGAATAGCCTTGGTTGGTAAGACGAAGAGCAAGACAGCGGCTTGATCCAAGGCTGCTTTCAAGTCCGTTGTCGCCACAATAGTCGTCGGCAAGTTAATACCTGGCAGAAAGTGGCTATTGGTATGGGCTTGGTTAATTTCGTCCGCGATGTGGTCTTCACGTCCCCATAAGACCACCTCATGACCATTTTCAGCCAAGACTTGGCCTAGGGCAGTTCCCCAGGAACCTGAACCTAATACCGCAATTTTCATGTCCTTACCTCTTTTCTAATTGGAAATCTGAATAGGCCACACTGTGACCCCCTCGCCGTCTGATGATCATCCAGGCCAAGCCCAGCACTACCATGACGGCGGATACCCCCTGCGAAATGCGCAAGGGACCCAAGTATAAACTGTCAGTCCGGAGACCTTCAATGAAGAAGCGACCTAGGCCATACCAGACGAAGTAGCTGGCCGCTAATTCACCACGTTTGAGTAAGCCTTTTTGTCGTCGCAGGATTAAGATTAGGGCCAAACCTAGTAAGTTCCACAGCGACTCGTAAAGGAAGGTCGGCTGGTAATAATGGCCTTGAATCTGCATTTGATTAATGAGCCAAGCCGGCAAATGCAAGCCTTCTAGAAAGGCGCGGCTGGTTTCTGGCCCATAGGCCTCTTGGTTGACGAAGTTGCCCCAACGCCCGATGGCTTGGGCCAGCATAATGCCTGGCGCTGCCACATCCAAGGTCAGGATGAGGTCTTGCTGATAGCGCCTTGCCACATAGATAATGGTGGCCGTCCCTAGCAAGATAGCTCCATAGATGGCGCCCCCGCCGTGCCAAATCTGAATGATTTGGTCGGGATGGGCTAGGTAGTAGTCCAAACGGAAGAGCACATAGTAGGCACGCGCCCCTAGTAGGCCTAAGATAATGGTCCAGAAGTAGGCATCCGACAAATAGTCTTCCGACAGGCCCTTACGGCGTCCCTCACGCATGACTAAGAGATAGGATAGGACCATACCTAAGCCAATCAAGAGGCCATACCAGTGGACGGGCCAGCCCAGCAAACGGAAGGCAATAGGATCAATGGCTAAAATTGGCATCTAGTTATCAACCCGATTCTTCTTGATGAGGGCGTCTAGTTTACGGTTAAAAGTAGTCGTCGCATCATAACCCATTTGGTTAGCCCGGAAGTTCATGGCTGCTGATTCGACAATGGCCGACAAGTTCCGTCCAGTCTTAACCGGAATGCGGATACGTGGCACGTTGACTTCAAAGATTTGTTCATATTCACGTTGTGAGCCCAGACGGTCGTATTCGGTCTTGCCGTCATCTAGCACTAGGTTAATAATCAATTCCAAACGTTTAGAGCGACGGATGGCTGCTACCCCGTAAAGAGACATGACATCGATAATCCCTAAACCACGGATTTCCAAGAGGTTTTGGAGGATTTCAGGTGCTTCACCAACTAGGGTCAATTCATCAATCATAAAGAGCTCTACCCGGTCATCGGCAATCAGACGGTGGCCACGTTGGACCAATTCTAGGGCCGTTTCAGACTTACCAACACCGCTACCCCCAGTCAAGAGTACCCCCATCCCGAATACTTCCACGAAGACACCGTGCTTAGCCAAGCGCTCAGCCAAGCGACCTTCTAAAAAGTTAGTCAAGTTAGCTAGGACCCGAGTGGTCTTTGATCGTGCCACCAAGATTGGAATATGATACTTATCCGCGACCGTAATCAAATCTTCCGGCACCGACATGTCCCGTGCGAAAATAATGGCTGGCGTTTCCTCGTTACAGAGAGATTCATAGGCCAAAATCCGCTCGTTTTCTGGCAAACTTGCTAGATAGAGAAGCTCTGTCCGCCCAATCAACTGGATTCGCTCGAAAGGATAGTCCTCCACAAAACCTGTTAGGGCCAAACCTGGCCGGGATACTTCACTCGTATATACTTGACGAGAACCATAATCTTCCCCAAAGGCATATTGAATTTTTAAGGTTTTTACGAGTTCATTGACGGTTACACTGCTGGACATGAAAATGTTGCCTCCTCATTGACTTTTACCTCCTAATCTTAACATAGACGGCGGAGAATTCCTATCTTTTCGTTTGCCCAGATAGGGCTTGAAAAGACTGAATTTGCCAGCCTAAGCAGAAGACCGCAGCCATCTGGTCTGCGGTCTTTTATTAGTCTTAATCATGATAGGGACTGTCCAAGCCAACGAGGCTTTGGCCTAGGGAAAGGGCAACAGCTACCAACATAGCGCTCCAGATAGAGCTAATAGTGAGTCCACCTGGCAACCAGCTAGCTAAAAGCAGGATAAAGCCAGCAATCAACCAGTTGACCAAGCCCAAACTCAAGAAGTTGAGTGGCCAGGCAAAGAATTCTAGGACCGGCTTTACTGTCACACTCAATAGGGCGAAGACAAAGGCTGATATTAAGGCTCCGCCAAAGCCCGTAACGTTGACGCCCGGCATAACATGGGCCAAGCCCATAAAGAGTAAGGTATTCAATAAAATCCTACGCATTAGAAATCACTCCAGTCGTCTTTAGGTGTCACATCACGTCGCTTAGTCTCTGTTTTAGCGTCATGACCTGCTCGGCCTTCTTGATAGCGGCGCAGGAAGTCGTTGAGTTCATCAGTCGCTCGACGAGCTCGTTGGCGATAGCGATCTCTTTCCTGCTCGCGGTAGCTAGATCGATTGGCACGGCCATCGGCAACCGTATAGTCACTTGGCAGGATAATCCCCAAGGCTAGATAAATGAGTAAGGGTGTCCCCCAACCTATCCAGATAAGGACAAACCAAACTAGGCGAAGCAAGGTAGGATCAACCCCTAGATATTCTCCTAGTCCCCCGCAGACCCCCATTACTTTACGGTCACGGGTAGATTTATATAGTCGTTTCATGGTCGTTCCTTCTTTCTATCTCTCTTAAGCTTAGGCTTCTGGCATGATAAAAGCAACAACCAAGTAGCCGAACAAGCCTACGCCACCTAAAAAGCCAGAAACCGCCCAGACTACACGTACAAGCGTTGGGTCTATGCCAAAATAATCAGCAATACCGGCACAAACGCCTAAAAACATCCCTTCACGGGTATTACGAGTTAATCGTTTCATGGTAAATTCCTCCTATAAATCGGTATCTTTGAGGCGGATGTCGCCTGATACGGTGTTAATTTCTAAATGAACGGGTCTTTCTTGGTTGGTCATGATCCGTTGGAATTCTAGGCTGTGATGACGGTGGGTTTCAACGTCTAGGTGGCCGATACGGTGTTCCACGTCGCCTGAGCTAGATTGGGCACTGCCTTCTAGGCTTAAGTTGGCCGGAATAGCGATTTTCACATCGCCACTTACCGTGCTGACCTTCATGGCAGCCGGCGTCTCATCGCGTTTGGTTAAGAGCAAGTCGCCACTAATCAGGCTAGCCGCTACATCGCCAATGGCTCCCACTACGCGGCAGTCGCCGTTAGTCGTCTCTAGGTTGAGGCGTTTAACCTCTGCTAGGCGGTAGTCTAAATCCCCATTGGTTGAATGGTAGTCTAATAAGTCTGCTGCCACATCGGACAGGTCGACATCCCCATTGACAGTCGTCAGATAGATTTCCTTAGCTTGGATTCCGTCTAGTTCGATATCCCCTTGGGTGGTCTCAATCCGAACGGTTTCTAAGTCTTGGTCTGGCAGGGTCACTTCAATATCCGCTGACATGTGGTCGTCGGTTACTTGCAAGAGCAAGCTGCCGTCGTCCATGGAGAGGATGCTGTGGGCTTGGAAATCTTCTAGGTTAGGATTTGGAATCTTGCCGAAGAAGCTTGCCTTGACATTGACTGAGACTTGATCCACATGGGCGCGAGTGATTTTGACATCGCCTCGTGATAACTTAAAGTCTAACACCTTTAGGTCCTTAGCGTCAAAGTTAAAGGTATGCTCCCATTCATTGCCCAAACGGCCGTAGGCTCTCACACCTACATGAATGCCTTCACGCGCTGCCTTAAAGGCTGTGCTCACCACCTGACCAATAACGCGGCCTAAGCGGTTGGCTTCGTTATCGATACGTTGGCCGGCGCGGTCGGCTTTCTGACCGAATTGATCCGCTGCCCGACTGACGTGGTCGGCTGCCCGTTGGCCGCCTTCATTGACTTGCCGAACGAAGTCGTTGAGTCGTTGGCTGAAGGGCTCTAAAGTAGGACTTGCTGGCTTGTAGGCCTTGAGTTCTTCTTGGAGTTGGTCAATCTTTTGGCCTCGCTCCAGAACTTCTGCTGCCACTTGGTCTTTTTGGGCTTGGAGCTCTTGGCTGAGCTCGTCTAATTCTGCTAGAATCTCGAACTCTCTTAAGCGTTGCTTAGCGATTAGGAGGGCTTGGCCTTCTTTTTCTAGGCTAGCTTCTAATTCTTGGCGCTTGGCCGCCGCTGCTTCTGCCTCTTCCTGGCTGATGGAAGCTTCTGGTTCAGAGGCTTCTTGGGCTGGCTCTGCGGGCTTGCTGTCTTCAGGCTTATTTTCTTGTTTGTCATCAAGGCTTTGTTGGACGCTATAGATGATTTCTTGACCAAATTTGAGGCTCTTGTCGATGGCTTCTTGGACGGTAGCCTTGAGTTGTTCTGAGTCGAAGCCAACCTTCTTGTCCTGCTCAGGCTCTTGGTCAGTTGGCGCTTCTTGATGGGTTGGCGCTTCCTGATCCGTCACTTGGGCTTGGTCTTCGGCTTGGGCTTCGGCTGGCTCCTCTACTTGGTCAGCTGATTTTGCTTGGGCCGAAGCTTCGAGGAGGCGAAGGGCTTCATCCATGGTAATAACTTGTTGTTTGACTAATTCAATGATTCTTTCTTTCTCATTCATATCTCTCACTCCTTAAATGAGGGCTTATTTCTTAACTACACCCTTATTATGCCAGTTTTCCACTAGTTTGACATAGGGCCTAGGACCGATATTTGCTCGGACCTAGGGATGAAAAGAGCGGCTGACAGGTCTCAGCCGCTTTAAGCGCATAACTTATTCTAAGTTATAAGGGAAAATATAAATTATTATATAATGAAGATATGACGAACCCGCCAAGCAAAAGCCTATTAAATCAGTCTTTTCCAATCAAAAGACGAACGTTCTTGTGAAATTCTCCCGACTTTGTGAAAAACAGCTAAGAGAGACCGTAAAAATCATGGTGCTAAACCCTATTTATTAGTGTAACACTAATAAATAGGGAAGAGTAGATAAACAGATAAGACTGGGACAAATGTCCCAGTCTTATTTTATTTTTTCAATAATGGTTTGAGGTACTGGCCGGTGAAGGAGCCCTTGACTTTGGCTACTTCTTCCGGTGTCCCGGTAGCGATAATCTGACCACCGCGAACCCCGCCTTCTGGCCCAAGGTCGATGACATAGTCGGCGGTCTTAATGACATCCAGATTATGTTCAATGACCACTACGGTATTACCCGCTTGGACTAGACGGTCGATGACCTCTAGCAACTTGCGGATGTCGTGGGCGTGAAGCCCGGTCGTTGGTTCATCTAGGACATAGAAGGTGTTGCCGGTCGAAACCCGCTGCAATTCGGCCGCCAGCTTCATGCGTTGGGCTTCCCCACCTGACAGAGTAGTAGCAGACTGACCCAGGCTAATGTAGCCTAAACCAACATCTAGCAAGGTTTGGAGTTTACGCTTGATTTTCGGAATGGCAGCGAAGAACTCTACCGCTTCTTCAACGGTTAAATCCAGCACTTCGGTGATGTTGAGCCCCTTGTACTTAATTTCCAGGGTTTCAGAATTATAGCGACGGCCGCCACAGACCTCACAAGGCACGTAGACGTCTGGCAGGAAGTGCATCTCAATCTTGTTAATCCCGCCGCCGGCACAGGCTTCACAACGCCCGCCCTTGATATTGAAGCTAAAGCGCCCCTTGTTATAACCGCGCAACTTGGCTTCATTGGTCTGGGCAAAGAGATCCCGAATATCGTCGAAGACCCCCGTATAGGTAGCCGGGTTACTGCGTGGCGTCCGGCCAATCGGACTCTGGTCAATGTCGATGATCTTGTCTAAACTTTCGTAACCCTTAATCGACTTAAACTTACCTGGACGGGTCTTAGCCTTAGTCATCTCCTTGAGCAAGGCTTGCTTAAGGATGGCGTTGACCAAACTGGATTTACCTGAACCCGAAACCCCCGTCACGGCTACAAAGCGCCCTAATGGGAATTTGGCGGTGACATTCTGCAGGTTGTTCTCGCTAGCTCCTGTAACCGTCACCCAACCCTTGTCTTCCTGACGACGGCTAGCTGGCAAGGCGATTTTCTCCTTACCTGACAGGTATTTACCTGTTAAGGAATTTGGATTCTTCATGACCTCTTCCGGCGTCCCACATGCCACCACTTGGCCACCGTGCTCACCAGCACCCGGCCCAATATCGATAATATAGTCGGCTGTCATCATGGTTTCTTCGTCGTGTTCCACCACAATCAGGGTATTACCCAAGTCCCGCATCTGTGTCAGAGACTGAATCAGACGGGAGTTATCGCGTTGGTGGAGACCGATAGAAGGCTCATCCAAGATATAGAGGACCCCACTGAGGTTGGAGCCAATTTGGGTAGCCAGACGAATACGTTGAGCTTCCCCACCTGACAAGGAACCGGCTACCCGACTCAGGGTCAGGTAATCTAACCCCACATTATTGAGGAAGGTTAGGCGATCGGTCACTTCCTTGATAATGGGCTTAGCAATGACTTCATCTGCCGGCCCAAAGGTCAGGCTCTTGAAGTGAGCCAAGGCATCACTAATAGACAATTCAGTCGCTTGGGCAATATTGAGGTCCCCTACCCGAACTGACAAGGCTGTTGGGTTGAGACGTTGGCCCTGGCAGGCCGGGCAGATATGTTCGACCATGTATTGGCGCATAACTTCCTTGGTATAGTCGGAACCCGTATCGTTGTAGCGGCGTTCCATGTTGGTAATAACCCCTTCGAAGACCGTATCAACCGTCCGCGTGCCGGTACCCGACATTGGGGTGTAGGTGAATTTGAAGCTGCGTCCGTCTTTGACCCCATACTTAAGGTCGGCTTGCTGGGACTTTTTGAGCTTCTTATAAGGAACATCCATGGGAATGCCTTCCTGCTCACAGAATTGGCGCATCATGGACATATAGTAGTTGGAACTGATTGGATTCCAGGCGACAAAGGCTCCTTCTTCCAAGGTGAGATTTTCATCGGGAATAGCCAAGGCTTCGTCTACTACTAGACGGGAACCCAACCCATCACAGCTTGGGCAGGCACCAAAAGGCGCATTGAAGGAGAAGAGACGAGGCTCCAACTCACCCATCTGGAAGTCGCCGTGCGGGCAGGCAAAGTGTTCATTGAAACGCAATTCCTGACCATCAATGACATCGATGATGACATAGCCTTCAGATAGTTTGAGGGCGGTCTCCATGGAATCGAAGAGGCGGGAGCGAACGCCATCCTTGATGACGACCCGGTCCACGACGACGTCGATATTATGCTTGTTATTCTTAGCTAGTTCAGGCACTTCGGTGACATCATAAACCTGACCATCCACTCGCACCCGGACAAAACCGTCCTTATTAATCTTCTCCAGGGTCTTCTGATGCTGGCCTTTTTGATTACGAATCAGAGGGGACAGAATTTGGATACGCGTACGCTCAGGTAGGTCTAAGACCTGGTTGACCATCTGCTCAACAGATTGACGTTGAATGGGAATATTGTGATGGGGACAGTAAGGTACCCCCACACGAGCATAGAGCAAACGCAGGTAGTCGTTAATTTCCGTTACGGTTCCGACCGTTGACCGCGGGTTGTGGCTAGTAGTCTTCTGGTCGATGGAAATGGCCGGGCTCAGACCCTCGATAGAGTCCACATCTGGCTTATCCATTTGACCTAGGAACTGGCGGGCATAGGCCGACAGGCTCTCCACATAGCGGCGTTGGCCCTCTGCATAGAGCGTGTCAAAGGCCAGGGAGCTCTTGCCTGACCCGGATAGACCCGTCACTACAACTAGCTGGTCACGAGGAATCTCTAGATTAATATTTTTTAAGTTATGGGACCGTGCCCCTTTGATTACGATTTTATCTTTGGCCATTGTCTTTCTCCTCTGGTTGAATCTTACCTTACCCATTATAGCACACTTAGTCTCCTAGGTGCGAAAATTTGTTCGCAAAAAAAGCGCTCACCCTCAAGGGCTAGCGCACTGCTTGATAACAGAAACATTCTGGCTCGTGGTCATTGACCATACCGATGGCTTGTAGATAGGAATAGACCGTCACACTGCCTAGGAATTTAAAGCCCCGCTTCTTGAGGTCTTTGGTTATGCGATCGCTTAGATCACTTCGGGTTGGCCGCTCCCCTGGGGGCGGAAAGACCACCTGGCCCTCCGTAAAGTGCCAGATATAGGCGTCGAAGCTGCCCCATTCGGCCTGAACCTTGAGAAAGGCCTGGGCGTTGGCAATGGTCGCTCGAATCTTACCCCGATGGCGGATAATGCCCGCATCCTGGGCTAGGCGTTCGACATCCTCTTCCTGATACTGAGCGATACTGTGATAGTCATAGCCTTCCAAAGCACGGGCAAAGTTAGCCTCCTTGGATAGGACCAAGCGCCAGGACAAGCCCACATGGAAGGATTCCAGGACTAGCCATTTGAAGAGGTCTAAGTCCTGATGCTGGGGTACGCCCCAAACCTGGTCATGGTAGGCCTGATAATAATCCGGCATATTGGTGGCCCAGGCGCAACGTTTTTTACTTGCGTCCATGATCCTTGCCTTTGGCTTGGTCATCCTGTTCATGGTCATCTTCTAAGGCGCTTGGGTCAAAGGCGAATTGGTCGGTAGGATCGACGAATTCCTTCTCTTCTTCATCTAGGACTAAGCCTAATTTGGCCATGGCAGCCTCCAAATCTTTATCATTTTTCAATAAGAAATCTTCATCTTTTAATGCCATAAATCTTCCTCCTCTATTAGTCGGTCAGGTCGTGATAGGCCTGATAGACGCTTTGTTTTTTCAGTCCGTAAGTCTTGGCCACTTGCTTAATGGCTTGCTTGGCATTGAGCCCTTCTTGAGCCATGAGGTCTTGGACCAAGGCCTTAAGATCTGTCTCTGCGGTCAAGTCAGGTCCCGTCTCGTCCTTGCCCCCGCCAGCTACCAGGAGGACACATTCCCCCTTGATTTCCTGGTCAGCCAGGCTCATGAGCACTTGATGTACACTGCCCCGAATGTAGGTCTCATAACGCTTGGTCAGCTCTCGAGCTATGACCACGGCCCGGTCCGGCCCCAATTCCTGGCGAATGGCCTGCAAAGCCTGCTTGATTCGGTGGGGCGACTCGTAGAAAATGGCCGTTGCCTCCTGGCCTGCCACTCGGTCTAAGACAGCGACCTGGCCTTTCTTATCCCGTAGGAAGAAGCCGTAATAGGTGAAGGTCTGGCAGGATAAGCCCGAAGCAATCAAGGCCGTCAGGGCCGCATTGGCGCCCGGCAGAGCCACCACTGCTAGTCCCTGGCTAAGGGCGGCATCCACCAAGGGATGACCCGGGTCATTAATCAGAGGCATGCCGGCATCTGACACCAGGGCCAAATCCTGACCTTGTGCCAAACGTTCTAACAAGGGCTGGAGACGGTCAGCCTGGCTATGCTCATGGAAGCTCTGCATAGGCGTCTCAATCTCAAAATGGTTTAAGAGTTTAATGGTGTTGCGGGTGTCTTCTGCCAGAATCAAATCCGCTTCCTTGAGGTGGCGAATGGCCCGGAAGGTCATGTCTTCTAAGTTACCAATAGGCGTTGGCACCAAGTAGAGGGTGCCCCCCGCCCGGGACTCAAAGCTCCGTTGTTCCATCTTGCACCTCCAAGGGAATAATTAAGGGTTGGCTGGCCGATAAGGACGTCAAGCCATGGCGGAAGAGATAGTCTTCTTTCTGGGCCCGGGTCAGTCGCTTAAATCGCGCCTCCGCCCGCATGGCCAGAGACCGACTAGGCCGCTCTTCAGCATAGAGCAGGCGAACCGGCCGGCGCTTGGCTTGTTGGGTATATTTGGCGCCCTTGCCAGCATTATGACTGGCAGTCCGCGCCTCTAAGTCCACCGTATAGCCGGTATAGAGAGTATGGTCTGCGCAGTAGAGCACATAGAAAAAATACTGTTTAGTCGCCATAATAAATTGCCTTCATTTCTGGGGTATATTGCTGATCCGGCCCATAAATGACAATCGGCGGCTCCACCTTCAAGCCTTGGCGTCCCCCTGCGTAAATGGCTTCGACCAGCACCACCTTGGCCACCTGGTCGGCCTTGCCATAAGCAAATTGCAGACGGTGAACACTAAAGCCCGCCCCTAGCAAGGTCTCCATCAAGTCATCTAGGCGGTCTGGCCGATAGACACAGAAGAGCTTGCCCCGGGTCTTGAGCTGGCGTTTGGCTTGGGCCACCCATTGTTCCAAGGTTAGGTAGACCTCATGCCGGGCAATGGCATGGGAGGTCAGGTGGTGTTGGGTCTGTTTGTTAGTGACTGAGAAATAAGGGGGATTGCAAGTCACAACATCATAGAGGGGACGCGCCGCCTCCATGGTTTTGACATCCCCTTGGCGAAAAGTCAGCCGGTCCGTCAGATCATTGAGCTGGCAAGAGCGCTGGGCCATATCGACTAGGGCCTCTTGCAGTTCAATCGCATCTATGTGACCGGCTGTTTTGGCACTGAGTAGGAAGGGAATGACCCCTGTCCCACTACAGAGATCCAGAATTCTGGCCGTCTGACGTCGTGGCACCTTGGCAAAATGGGCCAATAGAATGGCATCGACTGAGAAGGCAAAGTAGTCTGGATTTTGAATAATCGACAAGTTCTCGCGAGCTAGATAGTCTAGGCGCTCGCCGGGCTTAAGTAAGTCAGTCGCGTCTGTCATAGGGACCTCCTAGTGGTTGTCTCGCTGGAAACTATCCAGGAGATTCTGACAGAAGATACACTCTTCCCCTGGCTCTCGCTTCATCCCATAGAAGGTATGGCAGATATGGATGCCTTCCTGGTAGAAGGTCTGCAGGCGCTCGCGCCCCGCTTGTTGCCGTTTGGCTGGCGCCACTTGACTGGTCTCCTCCTGATGCTTGTCTTCTTGCTCTGGAGGCAAATCCGTCAGGGGCGGGCTGGCTTCGCTGACGACCGATGCTAACTGGGCATTGGCCATGCGAAGACGGTTATTTTCATGGGAAAGTTCTGTTACCTGGTGCTTGAGTTGCGCCATGGTATCACTTAATTGGCTAAACTGACTATCCATTAGGGCCAGAATCTGGGTCAAGTTTGACTCATCCATTAGCACAACATCCTTTCATTATCAATAAGAGTGAATTGGCTTGCTTAGCGCCCCGCCTTAAATCGTAAGACGCACTGTTCTAAAGCCAACTGAGGGGATACATTAGCCAAAATCCGCTGCTTAGCCTCTAGCAAGAGCTGGTTAAGCCGCAAGAGGTCAACCTGGCTAGGCAAGCCTTGTTTGGCCAAATCGGTCAAGAAATGCCCCTGGAAATCATAGGCTGCTGCCTTGGTTAAGAGCTGATGGGTCAGACGCAGGCAATAATCTGCCAGGTCCAAGCCGCCCTGCTGAGTCAGGTCTCCTTTGAGTCGAGTCTGTAAAGCAACAAAGGCCATAGGGTCGCCCAGTACTAGTTGGCGATACCAGCCGTTCCAGGTCTTGATAGCCTGCTCAAACTGGGTGGCCTCATAATCGCTAGTCCAGCGGGCCACGGTTTCCTCTCTGAAACCTGCCAGAATCTGAGCGTGAACGGGTAAGACTCCATGAGTCTCCCAGTCCGCTGCCTGGGCTTGGCGGTCTGGTGCCTCCAGATGCAGGACTTGAACCCGTGACAAAATAGTCGGCAGGAGCAAGTTAGCACTTGGACTCCAGAGGAAGAGATAGACATTGTCCACCGGCTCCTCCAAGACGGTCAAGAGGGCATTGGCCGAAGAGGCGTTGAGGCGCTCGGCCTGCTCAATAATAGCAAACTTACCACGCCCTTCTAGCGGGCTCTGCCCCAACCATTCCTTGAGCTCGTGAACCTGGTCGACCTTGAGGGTCTGGCCTTGAGCCTCTAAGTAATAGATATCTGCGTACTGGTTATCGGCAATCCGTTGGCGGATGGTCGCTGGGTTGCCAGCACTATCCCTAGAGAAATAGTCTTGGGCTAGGGCCGTCATGACGGCTCGCTTGCTAGTCATGTCCCCACCTGTCAGCAGGTAGGCATGGGCTAGGTGGCCTTCCTGGACCTGCTGGGCAAAATAAGTCTTAAGGGCTTCGACACTATAGGTAGCCATACCAGTCGCCGCCTAGAATTGGTGGAAGCTCTCGATTGGTAAGACGAAGACGGTCGCGCCCCCTACTTCAACTTTGACTGGTAGGTTGACAGCTGAATCTAGGCCCATGTCCAAATGGAGCGGAGCGCTGACATATTGCTCACGCGCCTTAGAACATTGGTCAATAATCTTCAAGACTTCCTCAATCCGTTCTTCCTCAATCCCAATCATAAAGGTAGTGTTGCCGGCCCGTAAGAAACCACCGGTGGTAGATAACTTGGTGGCACGGACATTGGCATCATAGAAAGCGCGGCTCAATTCGTTTTGGTCTTGATCTTGAACAATGGCAATAATTAATTTCATCATGATACTCCTTCTCCTCTCTGTCTCTAGAGGGCATGTTGATGTAGAACGTCAATACAAGCAGCCACGACCTGGTCTAGTGGCGCTTGGCCGTCAATGACCTTAATGCGCTCTGGTGAGGCTTGGGCCAAATCTAGAAAGGCCTGGCGGACCCGGTTATGGAAGTCCAGGGATTCTTGGTCTAGGCGATCATACTGGCGCTGACCGCGGGCCTGATGAATGCGGGCTAGGCCCACCTCAGCTGGCACATCGATTAAGAGGGTCAGAGCCGGCAGTTGGTCTTCTACCGCAAATTGGTTAATGGACCAGATCAGATCCACCGGAATATCGCGGGCCATACCTTGGTAAGCCAGGGACGAATCCACGAAGCGGTCGCAGAGGACGATTTTGCCTTGACGCAAGGCCGGTAGAATCACTTCGACCAAGTGTTGGCGACGGGCTGCCGCAAACAAGAGGGCCTCTGTCCGTGGGTCCATGGCAGTGTGATCCACATCTAGAATGACCCGTCTAATCTCTTCCGCAATGGGCACGCCCCCCGGCTCACGAGTGGTCAGGACTTGATGGCCCTGGCCCTCTAAATAGGCGGTCAACTCCGCAATCACACTGCTCTTGCCGGCCCCATCAGGACCTTCAAGGGTTATAAACTTTCCTGGAAACATGCCTTCTCCTCACTTTGTCTTTCCACTATAATTCACGCCGCCCTTCAATGGCCCGGAAGAGGGTCATCTCATCGGCGTATTCAATGTCACTGCCTACCGCCAAACCGTGAGCTAGGCGGGTTACCTTAATGCCAGCTGGTTTAAGCAAGCGGGCCAAGTACATGGCAGTCGCTTCCCCTTCCGCGGTGGCATTGGTGGCCACAATGACTTCTTCAATCTCCGTCTCCTGCAAACGTCGCAGGAGCGAGGGGATATTCAAATCTTCTGGCCCTGTGCCTTCCATGGGTGATAAGACCCCGTGAAGGACATGGTAGAGGCCATGATATTCATGCATTCGCTCCATGGACATGACATCCCGGGCATCTTCTACCACTAGGACCGTCTTGCTGTCACGACTTTGATCGGAACAGATGACGCAGAGCTCGCTGTCCGTGATATTGCCGCAAGTCGGGCAGAACCGCAAGTCGCGTTTGACTTGAATCAGGGCTTGAGCGAACTCGGTCACGTCGGATTCTTTCATGTCAAGGACATAGAAGGCCAACCGAGCCGCTGTCTTGGCTCCAATACCCGGTAATTTGGTAAAACTATTGATTAACTTCGCGATAGGTGCAGGGTATTGCACTGGGTGGCCACCTCCTTTGATGGTTTATAGGCTAGAAGGGTAGGTTCATGCCTTGGGTGTACTTACCTAGGCGTGATTCCATCGCTTGGTCTACTTGCTTCAAAGCATCGTTGACTGTTGCAATCACTAGATCTTGTAACATCTCGATATCATCTGGGTCTACCAAGTCTGGCGCTAGGTCCAATTCTACCAATTCCTTCTTGCCGTTGACTTTAACCGTTACTAGTTGGTTAACATCTTGGGCTTGGAAGATAGTGGCTTCAATGGCCGCTTGCTCCTTGGTCATTTCCTTTTGCATTTTTTGGATTTTTTGCATCATGCCTTGCATGTTGCCCATATTTCCCATTCCACGCATCTTTATATCTCCTTTAAGGCTTGCTTTATTTTTCGTAATCGATGTCGACCACATCTTGACCAAAGAGGGCCAAGGCTTGGCTGACAACGGGTGGGAGGCTGTCCTGGTCTGGCGCCTGTGCGAAGACAGGGTCAACCGTCGGCAAGTCCTCCTGGTCCGCTAGTGGCTGAGCGGGTTCTGACGCTTCCATTGGCAGACCAAACAAATCGGTGCCTGGCTCACTTGCCTCTGGCGCCTCTGGCAAGTCCATCATGACTTGCTCTAGGCTTTGGAAGTCGTCTGACTGTGGCTTGGCTTGTTCAGCTTCTATAGACTCTGCTTCAGGGGCTAGCCTAATAGGTTCTGCCACGGCACCAATTTTGATTGGGCCGCCCGCTTGGTCATAGAGGACCTTATAGGTCTGGCGCACCTGACTCCATTCACTCTGTAAGACAAAGGCCAAGGCGACCGGCCGGTCAAAGTGGCGGGCCAGTTGGCGACTTAGTTCTTGGACGAAGTCCGCATCTTGTTGGACCCGACCACAGAAGTCCTGGCTCTTGAAGGACAAGAGAATGCGTTCAGGACCTGCTGCCTGTACCTCTGCTCCCGTCAAGCGCACGCGGTCTTGTGGTGGCAAGGATTCTAGCCAAGTAGCCCAGCCACTTTTGAGCTGGCTGACGTCTTGACGTGTGGCTTCATTGAGGACGGCATAGACGGCATCCGTGTCCAAATGATAGGCTTGGCGCTGTCCAGCAGGACGCTCGCGCGGTACCCGTGCTTGGTCATCCACTGCTGACGCTTGAGGGCTAGGAGCTGCTACTTGAGCAGGTACTCCTGCCCGCAACTGGGCTTCCAGTTGGCTGACCTTGGCCTCTAGGGCTTGCACCTGACGCACAAGCTCGGCTAGGGCACCCGACTCAGGGCCAGCAGCTGCCGGCTGATTGGCGACCTCTTGAGCCAATTCAATGGTAGCTACTTCCACGAAGAGGTCTGCCTGGGTAGCAAAACGCATTTGGTTTAAGGCTTGATTAAGTCTTTCAATCAGACTGTAATAGAAGCGGTTGTCCCCTGCTTGACGCAGAGGCTTGAGCTCTGCTTGGGTCAAGAGGGTGAAGTTGTCTTTGGAATTCAAGGTCAACAAGAGGTCCCGGCAGAAGAGGATTAACTCTTCCACGAAGCGATTGGCCTGCTTGCCTTCTTGAAGACTGGCCTGCAAAATACTCAAGGCCTTAGGCCCATCGTGGGCTTGCAGGGCAGTCAGATAATCGATATAGACCAGCTGAGACAAGGACCCCGTCACTTCCAAGGCCGATTGAACGGTCACTGCTGAACGGTTATAGGATAGGGCTTGGTCCAGCAAACTCAGGCTATCCCGCATCCCACCATTGGCTGCCCGGGCAATCACGGCCAGGGCTTCGGCTTCAAAGTCAATCCCGTCTTGTTCCAGAATATACTGCATGCGGCCGACTAAATCAGCCTGACTAATCCGCCCAAAGTCGAAGCGTTGAGTCCGCGAGATAATAGTGGCGGGAATCTTATGCGGTTCCGTCGTCGCTAGGATGAAGAGAACCTGAGCCGGTGGCTCTTCCAGGGTTTTGAGCAGGGCATTAAAGGCTCCGGTGGTCAGCATATGGACCTCGTCGATGATATAGACCTTGTAGGTCGCTTGACTGGGCGCATAGCGCACCTTGTCCCTTAAGTCACGGATTTCTTCGACCCCGTTGTTAGAGGCCGCGTCAATCTCAATAACGTCGCTCAATTGGCCAGCTGTAATGGCCTGGCAAAGTTCACACTGGTTGCAGGGATTGCCATCTGTCTGATGTGGGCAGTTGACTGCCTTGGCCAGAATTTTGGCTGCAGAGGTCTTCCCCGTTCCCCGTGGCCCGGTGAACAAATAGGCGTGGCTTAATTGCTGGTTCTTGACCGCATTTTTTAGGGTTTCGGCAATTAGGGGTTGCCCCACTAACTCGTCAAAACTTTGGGGCCGCCAGACCCGATATAAGGCTTGATAACTCATTGTCCACCCTCCTTTTTGGGCACAGATATTTCCTATCTATTATAGCATACCTCACCCCCTATCCGCTAGGCGGGGACTTAGAATTCTCCATTGGTCTCATGGTCTCCCTATTTATCTATTCTATAGATAAATAGGGTAGAAGTTAACAAATCTACGGTTATTTTTCTTAACATATTTTCAAATCTAGCTCTTTATGGGGCCCCTTACCCAGAGATAGCTTCTTCATTCTGGCAAACAAAAAAGCTGGGATTTTCATCCCAGCCATAGGCTCTAGAGCCATTCATTATACCGTTTAATATAAGCCGATTTCACTACTGTCACCAAGGCCATGTAGGCTACAATAATCAGCAGTAAGGCTACAAAGTACGGCGCATTCAGTGGTGCCAACTTAAGTGCTCCAGCTAATGGCGTATAAGGTAAGATAGTTACGGCGAAAACTGCAAAAAGTGAGGTTACCACTAAGGAGAAAGCTGGTAGAGACTGCACAAAAGGCAATTTTGGTGAGCGTAACATATAGATAACCATAGTTTGTGACCACATGGACTGGATGAACCAACCTGTTTGGAATACCATGAGGAAGTAGGCTGGATTAACCGACTCAAAATAGCTTGTTCCCGTAATCATGGGCCCAATCAGGAAGAACATCACCATAAAGGTGATGATATCAAAGATAGAAGAGGTTGGCCCCATCCATGCCATAAAGCGTGTAATGGATTTTGCTGACCATGCCCGTGGCTCCTTGAGAAATTCAGGATCTACATTGTCAAAAGGTAAGGCAATACAAGATAAGTCATAGACCAGATTGAGTACAATCAGATGCACAGGTGCCATCGGTAAGAATGGCAGGAATACAGACGCAAACAGGAGGGAGAAGATATTACCAAAGTTGGAGCTGACCGTCATCTTGATATATTTGGTCATGTTGGCATAGACCTTACGCCCTTCAATCAAGCCCTTCTCTAAGACTAAGAGATCCTTGTCTAATAGGATAACATCGGCCACTTCCTTGGCAATATCAACCGCTGTGTCTACTGAAATACCCACATCTGACACACGTAAAGATGGCGCATCATTAATGCCATCCCCCATATAACCGACCTTGTGGCCCTTGGCTTTGAGCAAGCGGATAATGCGAGCCTTTTGGTCCGGTGATAGTTTCGCGAAGATTGTAATATCTTCGACAAGTTCACCCAATACCTCATCGGTCATCGTGTCTATTTCTGTCCCCAGCAGAATATGATTAACATCTAGACCAACCTTTTCACAGACTGTCCGGGCAACCTTCTCGTTGTCCCCAGTCAGAATCTTAGTTGCTACGCCATGCTCGCGTAAAGCTTGGATAGCTGGAGCTGCCGAAGGCTTAGGTGGATCTAGGAAGGCAAGGTACCCCATAAGAATCATGTCCGATTCATCTTCGACTGTGAAGGCATGGTCGGGATTGTCATAATTCTTGTAGCAGACCCCTAGGACACGTAACCCTTGGTCATTGAGATCACTCACGGCTTGTAGGACATCAGCACGAATCTTATCCGTCAGCGCTATAATCTGACCTTCATCTTGGACATAATTGGAAATTGACAGCATCTCTTCTAGGGCACCTTTGGTCACCATGCGGACTTGGCTCGCTTCTTGAACGATGACACTCATGCGACGACGTTCAAAGTCAAAGGGAAGTTCGTCAATTTTTTTGTAACGACTGGCTAGGTCCCGTAGATCCTCGTGTTCTAGGGCTTCTTTCTCTGTACGCCCAATAATGGCCCGATCCAGAAGATTCTTAAGTCCTGTCTGGAAGTAGGAATTAAGATAGGCAACCTTCAGGACACCTAGGTCTAACTGCGCATGAATGTCCAAGGGATACTCTAGGATAATTTCGTCTTGGGTTAGTGTACCGGTCTTGTCTGTACAGAGAATGTCAATGGCGCCTAAATCCTGAATGGCGTTCAACTTCTTAATCACGACTTTTTCTTTGGCCATGATGACGGAGCCTTTGGCTAGACTGGCCGTGATAATCATCGGGAGCATCTCAGGTGTCAACCCAACCGCTACACTTAGGGCAAAGACCCCTGCCTCTAGCCAGTCCGAATCGGTCAGCCCATTAATAACGAAGACCACCGGTACTAAGACTAGCATCAGGCGTATGAGCAACCAAGAGATGCTGTTCATCTCCTTCTCAAAAGAAGTCGGCTCGTCATAGGTGTTCAGCGTCTTCTCAATCCTCCCAATCAAGGTATGGTTCCCAGTCACCAAGACTAATGCAATAGCACTCCCGCTCACTACGTTGGAGCCCATAAAGACGAGTTGCTCCGCCTCTAATGGACTCTTGTTAGCTTGGCTATCACCGGGTAGGGGGTAAGCCTTCTTTTCGACGGAATCACTTTCACCCGTCAGGCTAGATTGTTGGACGAAAAAGTCGCGTGATTCTAATAGTAGGACATCTGCCGGAAGCATGTCACCGGCGCTTAATTTAACCAGGTCCCCTACAACCAGTTCATCAATCGGCACCTCACTCTCTTGCCCATCTCGGATGACAGTAGCAGTGTTAACAATCAAGCTGGATAAATTGCTGGCAGCTTGGTCACTCTTGAGCTCTTGGAAGAAGCGAATGGCACCCGATACTATGACTAAAATAATGATGATAATAGGGGTAGTCGGATCTTGCTCACCAGGTTCGGCTAAAATGACATTGGTCACTAGGGAGACCAGGGCAATAATCAAAAGAATGACGGTAAAGGGGTTAATAATAGATTCATAAATTTTTTGCCAGAGAGTAGCCTGGTTGGCTTTGGTAATGACATTCTCGCCATAAGTTTCACGATTGGCTTCAACTTGCTCTGGGCTCAAGCCACGGGGAGAGCTCCCTACTTGGGTCAGGAGTTCAGCCGTAGGTTGCATCATCGCTAATTCTAAACGTTCTTTTGCTGTTAACATGGGTTCACCTCTCTAATTTATAGGTTACCCGAATAGCCAAACCAGGGCGTGTTCAGCGCCTAGGTTTTGATATTCAGGTTTTGGCCTCAGTATTGGTTCACTATCGGCACTTGGCATACTGAACACTCCTTTCTTAGTGGAATTTTGCGCAGTAGGTATCAAAAAAGACTTTAGCTCGTGATGGCTTAGACCATGACAAGATAAAGTCGTCTTACTTTCTCATTCATCGTCCAAGCTTTAACATCATAGGGCGATGAAATGACGTTAGTCGCCGCCTTCTCGACAGCAACTGCTAACCAACGCGAAGTGTCTCCACTTCTTTGCGGTAGTCATCCGTATCCCTATGGTAGTCTCACCTACCGAATTGCAACTTTAGTATAGCGCCAATATTTGGCTCTGTCAATCAAAAAAATGCCTCCAAATAGGAGGCAGATTGGCCCTAATGGCCACGATGTTTTTCGCGACGTTTGGCCTGCTTAAGGGCAAATTGGCGCGCTTGGTGCTCGCGTTTATTGGCGCTTTTTTGGCGCTTGCCCTTTTGCTGTCGGGTCTCTTGCTGGACCTTCAAAGCAAGCTGGGCCTTGGTACTGGCTACTGGCGCCTCTATTAAGGCGCGTTTGGCTTGGCGCAAGAGACGTTTTGGATTGAGCCTTTTGTGCGAGTTTAGCTTTGCTTGGTCCACCGCCGGACTCCAAGTCAAGTCTTGCCAGATACGGGGTAGATTGGCCAAGAGCTGAGGATTAGTCGGTTCTTTGCCAAAGGTATATGTCGCCACCCGCATGCAATTGGCCTCACGCCATTCCAAGCGTCCTAGCCAAAAACTCCCGTCGAAATATACTGTGAGACAGATGCTTTCCGTCATAACAGTCCCTCCTTTTTTGAATTCAAATGAAGGGACAACCCAGGAGGGGCAGGTTACTGCTAGCCAAAGCTAGGACCGGACTACCAACCGATTCATGTGTTTTTATCATTCTACCTTAGTATACACCTCGGCATAAGAAAAAACCATTATATCATATATGATATAATGGGCGGTTTTTGATAGATAAAAAAATAAGCACATGGCTTTGTCACTTATAGCTGCTACCTTCCGGTCCTGACTCGATTCATGACGCCGCCATTGCCTACTCTTATTCTAGCAAAAGATGATCCAAAATGCAAGATGCAAGCCACTATGCCCCTACCTCGTCAATTTTCCTATAAAAAGAAGCTAGGAATGACTTCCTAGCTTGCTTCACTATTAGGCAATGTCGTTGCTACATTGGCCTGTTTCCAGGTAAGACTTGAGGTTATTAAAGCTGGTTTCCACCATGTTCTCTACTGCCTCATCGGTGTAGCTGCCCATGTGAGGGGTTAATAAGACCTTAGGATAGAGGTCAACCAATTTCTTAACCGCAGAGTCGCTAATGTCTTGACTGCGCAGGTCCTTGAAGAAGAATTGGCTCTCGTTCTCTAAGACATCTAAGCCTGCCCCAGCCAAATGGCCAGATTCGATGGCTTCAATGATGGCATCCACATCCTGCAGCTCACCGCGCGCGGTGTTGACCAGAATGGCCCCTGGCTTCATCTTGCTGATGAATTCCTTGGTGATGACCTTACCATTAGCTGGAATGTAAGGTGCGTGAATGGAAATCACGTCTGACTTAGCTAAGAGCTCATCCAGTTCTACTTGGGTACAGATATGATCTACCCCTTCTTTTGGACAGGCGTCGTAAGCTAAGACATTCGCGCCCAAGCCCTTGAAGAGCGTTGCGGTCGTCAAGCCAATCCGGCCAATCCCAACCACACCAACGGTACAGTTACGGATTTCCTTAGAAAACATTTGCTCGTGGATACGAAAATCATGCTGGCTAGTTAAGTGCGTTGTATAGGCGACATTCCGCAAGAGGGTCATGGCCAAGGTCAAAGCCAATTCAGCAATCGCATTAGGTGAGTAAAAAGGGACGTGTGCTAACTTGAAGCCCAATTGCCTAGCATAGGCAAGATCGATATGATCGACCCCTACTGTCCGCGTCAGGACATATTCTACCCCTAATTTTTTGTAGATGTCTAAGACCTCCTTTGTAGCCCAGCAGTTACCACGTAAAATAACGGCCTGACAATCTTGAGCTAACCAAGCCTCTTCCGGACCCGTTAGGTAGTTGGGCACACAAACTAATTCATAACCAAACTTTTGATTGGCTATATCAAAAACGGGTCTTTCGATATCGCGAACACCATATGCTAGTACTTTCATTATTGCTTTTGCTCCTTGCATTTACTTCTTGAACGAAGTGGGGGATTTAATATTCTTATTCTAGCACATTAGAAAGCCGATGTTGATTAATTTTCATGAAAATGGATAATTTTGTATCTCAAATATTCGTAATACTCCCAACCAAGACAAAAAACGCTCAAGACCGGCCCTTAAGAGGGCTGGCTTGAGCGTTCATTTTTATATTAATTAGTCAGCTTGTTCATCCGCTTGCTTGGCTTGCTCTTTACGCAACTTATTCCGCTTGCGGAGGCCTTGGAAGAAGGTCTTGAGCTTGTCACTACACTGGGCTTCCAGCACTCCCTTAATGACTTGAGGCTGATGGTTGAAGCGGCTGTCTTCCAAGAGATTCATGAGACTGCCGGCACAGCCGCCCTTGGGGTCACTTGCGCCGTAAACCACCTGACCCACCCGCGATAAGACCAGGGCACCCGCACACATAGGGCAAGGTTCCAAGGTCACATAGAGGGTACAGCCCTCTAGGCGCCAGGCACCCAGGGCCTGGTTGGCCGCTTCAATGGCTAGGAGTTCGGCGTGGGCCGTAGCCTGGTGGTTGACCTCCCGCAGATTGTAGGCTGAAGCCAGGAGGACGCCATCCTTAACTAAGAGGGCGCCAATGGGCACTTCACCTAGGGCTTGGGCCTGGTCGGCCAGTTCTAGGGCCTGCTGCATCCAATATTCGTGCTGGGCCAAGTCGGTGGGCGCCAGTTGGCTTGCATCCATCATGGCCTCACCCCTTATGTTCCAGAGCCAGGTAGCTAACAATCAGATCTGTCAGATGTTGCAGGTTAAGCCCCGTTTCCTTGGTGTATTTGCTGAGGCGATAGGTCAGGGTATTGCGATGAATATAGAGTTCGTCGGCTGCCTGACTCAGGTTGCCCTGGTGTTCAAAGAGGGCCCGCACCGTCGCCGCATAGTCTGGATTGTGCTTGAGGACATCGTGCAGTCGATCCATAAAGGCATACTGCTTGGTCACCTCGCGCCCTACCAGGCGCAAGAGGACTGAGGTCAGGGGCACAATTTCAGGCTCCATAATCTGAGACAGAATACTGTGAACCAGACGTCGCTCATCTTGGAAATGGGCCACATAATCCTGGTCCAACTTGGCTACTAGGCCGACACAACCTCGGGTCACCGTCTCAAAGTCAATGTCCAAGGTCTTAATAATGTCCACCAAGGCGCCCACGTGTTCCATGCCTCGAAGGCAGACTAGCCAGCGATTGGCTTCATCCGGAATGACCACTTCAATGGCTTCCAGAGAATCTTCCAGGGTTTGCTGCCACAAGACAGGGTCGAAGGTCTCTGACTTGGCCTGCATAATCAAATAGATACAGACCAAACTGCCCCGCATTTGGCCTTCTAGCGGCCGACCTTCTAGGAGAAAGGCCCGCCAGGCCTGTTGATGTGGCGCTAAATCCACAACCGGCACCTGGGGAGTGGCCTTGGCCAAGCTCATCATGAGCAGCAGTTCTTCCTCCTTGCTAGTCAGGTCGGCCTGAGGAATGGCCAGGCCTTGATCCCCCAATTGGACAATCAGATAGCCGGGCAGCACCGCATCCGGTGCGACTGCTTGGGCCTGGGGATAGAGTCTTTGCAGTTGTTCAAACATGGGCTACCTCCCGTCTTAGATTATTTAGGCTTTGGCTTTTGGCTTAGCTTTGGCCTTGCTTGAGCCAGCCTCATGGTCCTTAGCGGCAATGTTAATCTTGCCGGACCGGCCGCCAATGGTCACTGAGTCACCGGTGACAATGTTGCCACTGAGCAGCAGCTCACTGAGTTGGTCCTCAATTTGTTTTTGAATCGCGCGACGAATTGGACGCGCCCCGTATTCTGGGTCGAAGCCGGCTTCGGCGATAATGTCTACCGCTGTGTCGGTCACCCGAGCCTTGATGGCCAATTCGCCTAGGCGCTTGATAATATCCTTAGTATGGAGCTTCACGATTTGGCGAATTTCTTCCTTAGTTAAGGAGTGGAAGACCACCGTTTCGTCAATCCGGTTGAGTAATTCTGGACGGAAAGAACGCTTGAGCTCTTCGCGAATACGTTTTTCCATGGCCAGGTGGTCAGCGGTAAACTGCTTAGCCCCAAAACCGACGGATTTCTCATCCCGCAGGGCGGTTGCCCCTAGGTTAGAAGTCATGATAATGATGGTGTTGCGGAAATCGACTTGGCGGCCCTTGGAGTCAGTCAAATGTCCGTCGTCAAAGACTTGGAGCAGGATGTTGAAGACATCTGGGTGGGCCTTCTCGATTTCGTCGAGGAGAATGACAGAGTAAGGTTTTTGGCGAACCTTCTCGGTCAACTGGCCGCTTTCTTCATGGCCTACATAGCCTGGAGGCGAACCAATCAGGCGAGACACGGTGTGTTTCTCCATGTACTCGGACATGTCGACCCGAATCATATTGTCTTGCGAGCCAAACATGGCTTGGGCCAAGGCCTTGGCTAATTCGGTCTTACCAACCCCGGTTGGCCCTAAGAAAAGGAAGGAACCAATTGGACGGCCTGGCGCCTTGAGGCCAGAACGAGCCCGGCGAATAGCACGTGACACAGCGGACACGGCTTCTTCCTGGCCGATGACCCGTTGGTGAAGCTCCCGCTCTAGGTTAACTAGGCGTTGGCTTTCTTTCATGGCCATTTGGGTCACTGGGATGCCAGTTGATAGGGCCACGACTTGAGCCACTTGTTCTTCATCCACGACTAAATGTGCTGGCTGGCCGGCCTGTGCTTGTGCTTTCTTGCGGGCCCGGGCCAGGCGTTTTTCCAGTTTTTGT
This sequence comes from Abiotrophia sp., assembly GCF_057275535.1. Lineage (NCBI taxonomy): Bacteria > Bacillati > Bacillota > Bacilli > Lactobacillales > Aerococcaceae > Abiotrophia > Abiotrophia sp. Next base: position 36,803 of record NZ_DBHIRJ010000012.1, on the reverse strand, counting down.
TCGGCTTCACGAAGGCTAGCAGCCTCTGGGAAGTTGCGGGCTAACACGGCTTCTTCCTTGTCGGCCTGCAACTTGGCCATTTCCTTCTCGAGGGCGAAAAGGGGATCGTGAGAGACGGCTTCTTCAATCCGCACCTTAGCGGCCGCTTCGTCGATTAAATCGATGGCCTTATCAGGCAAGGAGCGTGACGTAATGTAGCGGACACTAAGTTTGACCGCCGCTTCAATGGCTTGGTCGGTAATGGTCACGGCGTGGTGAACTTCATATTGGGTCTTGAGCCCTTGCAGAATCTGGATGGTTTCTTCAGGCGTTGGCTCGTCTACTTGTACCTTAGAGAAACGACGTTCCAAGGCCGCGTCTTTTTCAATGTATTTCTGGTATTCACTCAGGGTCGTCGCCCCAATGACTTGGATTTCACCCCGTGCCAGAGCTGGCTTGAGGATGTTGGCTGCATCAATGGCCCCCTCGGATCCACCAGCCCCAATCAGGGTATGGAGCTCATCAATGAAGAGAATCACTTGGCCGTCGGCCATGACTTCTTCCACAATGCGCTTCATGCGCTCTTCGAACTCACCCCGGTACTTGGTCCCAGCCACCAGACTCCCCATATCCAGCATCATAAGGCGCTTCTTAGCAATATCGGCTGGCACGTCGCCTGACACGATGTGTTGGGCTAGGCCTTCTGCCAAGGCAGTCTTACCTACCCCTGGGTCCCCAACTAGGACAGGGTTATTCTTCTTACGTCGGCTGATGATTTGCAGCATGCGTTGGACTTCCTTCTCGCGGCCCACCACTGGGTCCATCTGACCTTTTTTGGCCATTTGGGTCAGGTTGCGGGCAAAGGAATCCAAGGTCGGCGTCTTACTTGGCGCAGTTTCGCTGGCTTTCTGGGTCCGCGCCTGAGGCTTGCTTTGGCCCATTGGCATCTTATCAATGCCGATGGCTTGGTAGACGGCTTTCTTAAGGGCGTCTAAATCAACATCTAGGTTGCGCAAGATTAAGGTAGCCAAAATTTCTTGTGGCAGCATCGCTAATAAGAGGTGCTCGGTCCCAATTTGGCGGGCGCCCAAGCGCTTAGCTGTATTGGAGGCATCCATGATATTCTTCTTGGCGCGCGGCGAATAAGGTAGGGTTACTTCCCCCCGTGGCATAGGCGCCTCTACATCGCCATGGATGGCCCGCAACTCGTTCAGAATGAGTTCCGGGGTCACGCCAAATTCACGGAGAATGACGCCGGCAATGCCACGTTCTTCGCGGGCTAGACCAATCAAGATATGCTCGGTCCCAATGGCTGAATGGCGCAATTGGTAGGTAGCCTCAGCCGCCATGATCATGACTTGATGGGCACTTTCGGTAAATAGTTCTTCAAACATCGCGTCTTCACTCCTTTTCTTAATAGCTGTATTTGAGTTGTTGCAAAAAGGTCTTGAGCAGTTGGGCGCGAGCCGCCTGTTCCTGCTCACTGATTTGATGGAGGACAGATTTTTCAATCACGGACAGGATTAAGGTCCCCTCGCGGTTGGTAATCAGGCCCTTGCCAATCAAATTCTCAATCATATGAATGCCGTTGCGTTGGCTAATCTTATCGCCCACTAATTCAATCAGCTGATCAATCAGGGCTGCCTCGTCGGCCAATTCAATCTTGAGAATGCGGATATAGCCGCCACCACCCCGCTTACTTTCGACCAGGTAGCCATGCTCCTGGGTAAAGCGGGTCTTGATGACGTAGTTAATTTGTGACGGGACACAGTCGAAGTGCTCCGCGATGTCACTACGTTTGATTTCGACATGCTCTTGGTGCTTGAGGAATTCCTTCAAGTAGGCCTCAATGATGTCGGTCATATTGCGGCTTGACATGTTACCCCTCCTTACATTGACTTTCTTTGACTATTGTACACCAAATCAGACCTTTTGCCAACCTAATTGCTTGGCCTAGAGCTAAAGAAAAAGGAGCCTGAGGCCCCTTTTTATATAAATGATTATATATTTGACTTTTCATAAGTGGCCGGAGTCAAAGCCCGGTCTGACAGGCTTTTGCCGCCAAAAGACGAACGTTTCCGGCTTATTTTTGACTTTTTCAGTCTGTGGCCCCCAAAAAGCCAGAATTTTTGCCCTCTCAAACCCTATTTAATAGTGTAACTATTAAATAGGCTTAAGCCTCTTGGGACAGGTAAGCCACCAAGGCATCCAGATCGCTACCCAGCTGCTGATCCAGCAGCTGGTGACGGGCCAAGGCCTCATAACCATCCCGGCCGCGTCCTAAGAAGTCGTTAGTCACCAGCTGATAAGTGGCCTCAGGGTCCAGCCCCTTGACTGCCTCTTCAAGCTCTAGGGGCTGGCCTTGACTATCGATCATACGAGGATAGTGGCCAGATTCCAGCGCCTCCTTGAGATCGGCGCCTGTCACTTCCAGGACCCAAAGCTGGCAGCCAAAGGGCAGAATAGCCAGGGCCTCCTCATAGGTCACCGGCCCCTGATCTAGACTGGCGCGGACGCCTCGTCCATTAATGAGGCTAAAGTCCACTTGCCAGCCCTTAGCCCGAGCAGCTGCCGCATAGGCCCGGCAGACCAGTTGGCTGAGATTGGTATGGCCCTGACTCAGGGCCTCCCGACTGCCATCTAGGGCCTGGCGACTGACGCCAATGACTTGGCTAATGCGCGCCTGGACCTGGCTTTGCCAGATTTTGAGTTCCTTGGCTACCGGACGGGCAACCTTGGCATAATGACTTAAATCATGTAGTTGGTAGTGGCCTAGCTGGTGGCTACCATCCGGATAGAGCCAGAGACTGAGTTCGCCCAGCAGGCGGCCATAGTAGCCAGCCTGCACCACCAAGGTCTGGCCGACTAAGGCGGGCTGCTCTGTCACCGTATGGGTATGGCCTCCGATGATGGCGGCAAAGTCCGGCACTTCTTGGGCCAGCGCCAGGTCCGTCTCATAACCCAGATGGCTTAAGAGAACAAAGTGGCTTGCCCCAGCCTGACGGGCCAAGGCCAGATTCCGTTCTAAGGCCTCGCGAGGTTCTTCAAAGCCAATCAGCTCCCCTGGCGAAGAATTATCCAGAGTTTCCAGGGTTGTGGCTGCTAGGAGGGCCAGTCGGACACCGTCCGCCAGGTCATAGAGGCGGTAAGGCGCCACTTGTTGCGCCGCCAAATCAGCCAAAGCCGGCTCTCGGCTAAAGTCCAGGTTACTGGACACAAAAGGCACTCGGGCTTGGGCCAGATAGGAAGCCAAAAAGCTAGGTCCCAGATCAAATTCATGATTGCCAAAAGTTACCGCATCATAACCTAGCTGGTTCAAGAGGGCAATTTCCGCCTGGCCAGCAAAGAGCTGGAAGTAAGGACCACCCACAAAGAGGTCCCCCGCCCCCAGCAACAAGCTGGCCTCATAGCGTGCGCGCAGGCCTTCAATCAGGTGGGCCCGCTGGCCAAATAAATCCAGATAGGAATGGGTGTCATTGGTATGGAGAATGCCAAGTTTTACAGCATGCATGAATCAATCGCTTCTTTCTGCCTAGGCCTGCTCTTGTTGGGCGGCCTGGCGTTTGAGTAAGGTCTCGAAGAGGAGGGTTCCGGCCAGGTTGAGCATGAGCCGGGACCGAATCTTCTTACGCGCCTTGGGCGCATCATAAATCTGAATCAGTTGATCACTGAGTTTGGCCAAAGGATGATGGATTAGGCTGGTAATGGCCACAATATGGGTCCCCTTTTGGCGAGCCTTGAGTAGGGTCTCATTAACCGTCTTGTTGGCCCCACCTAGGGAGAAGACTACGATGACATCTTCTTTGGTCGCAATATCAGGAATGCGTTCAATACTATACTGTTCGAAGAAGTCATTGGCCCAGACATCAATGAGCTTGAGCTTACGGTTAAAGTCAGACATGGGCATATAGCTAGACCCAATCCCCACGCAGAAGACCCGACGCGCCGCCAAGACCCGGTCAGCCACCGACTCGAAATCGGCCTGGTCTAATAGGGCCATGGTTCGTTGGAACTCGTCCGTCAACTGGGCCTTCATCAAGTCAAAGTGACTGGCCGCCAGATGATGGGACTCCTGATTGGACTCCTTACTACGGCGCAGGTCATACTTGAGTTCATTAAAGGTAGCATATCCTAACTTCTTACCTGCCCGCACAATGGTCGAAGCCGACAAATGCAGGGCCGCCACAATAGACTTAAGGGTCTGGGCCTCGATATTGTCCTGCTTCATGAGATAGTCGATGACTTCCTGTTCATAGACCGATAATTCTTCATAGTGAGCCTTTAGATTGACGAAAAACATGTCATCCCTCCTGATCCCCTAAGGGTTTACATTTCTATTGTACCACAGCTGGGGGCCGCCACAAAATTTAGAGGTAATTTTACCTCTTGGAGTCAATTTTATCTTCCTTGGGAACTTTTTAGCACATTTAACTAAAGCGTTTGCTTTTTTGCTAGAATAGACTTATCAAATTATGAAGGAGCGACTACAATGAGTCAAAAAAACAAGTTTGTTTATGCCTTTGAGCAGTTTGGCCGATCCTTCCTCTTACCTGTTTCGGTCTTGCCAGGGGCCGGGATTATTAAGGGGATTGGGACTGCCTTCTCTAACTCAGATACCTTGAAGATGTTCCCCGTTCTTCAGAACCAAATCTTCCAATTCATTATGAAATTCTTTATTACCTTAGGGGACACAGCCTTCAACAACCTACCAATTATCTTCGCTGTCGGCGTCGCCGTTGGTTTAGCCAAACGCGAAAAAGGTTCTGCTGCCCTATCTGGGGTACTCGGTTTTATCGTCTTACACTCCGTCCTCAACTTCCTCCTAGTCCAAAGCCATAGCTTGGTGGACACCAGCAAGTTATCCAGCGCTGAAGCTAAACTAGCCATGGCCAATGCCATGCAGACTAAGGTCATGGGGATTCAAACCTTAGACCTCAGCGTCTTCGGGGGGATTATTGTCGGGATTGTGGTCTTCTTCGTTCACCGTTGGGCGGTTAAGAAACAATTACCTACCCTAATTGGCTTCTTCAGTGGCCCACGTTTCGTACCGATTGTGACCATCGTTGCCATGGCCTTTGTTTCGGTTATTCTCTTCTTCATCTGGCCACCAATCCAACAAGGGATTTCAGTTATGTCCGTCTTCATCCTGAAGTCTGGGCCTCTAGGTACCTTCCTCTACGGGCTAGTTGAACGGGCACTCCTACCATTTGGTCTCCACCATGGGCTGAACTGGCCAGTGCGTACCACTGAATTAGGTGGGACCTGGACCATCAATGGCGAACGCGTTGTGGGTACCATCAATGCCTACCTAGCGTCCCTTGCGGATCCTAACATTACTTCAATCGACCCATCTATCACCCGTTTCAACGGCGGGAAGTTTGTTTACTTCATGTTCGGTTTATCTGGGGCTGCCTACGCTATGTACAAGACAGCCGATCCTAAGAAACGCAAAGTCGTCGGCTCTCTGCTCTTCGCAGCTGCTGGTACTGCCTTCTTAACCGGGATTACCGAACCAATTGAATTTACCTTCCTCTTCGTTGCCCCAATCCTCTATGTTGCCCATGCCTTCATGGCAGGTGCTGCCTTATTGGTAATGCACCTCTTAGGTGCTGGGGTGGCAACCCCAACCGGTCACGGTTTTATCAACTTAATCATCTACGGCGTCCTGCAAGGGCCTAAGACCCACTGGTGGTTAGTCTTCATCGTCGGCGTACCATGCTTCATCCTCTACTACTATGTCTTCCGCTTGCTCATCCTCAAATTCGATTTGAAGACACCAGGTCGTGAAGATAGCGATGAAGTCAAACTTTCAAGCAAGAAAGAAGCGCGTGAAAAACTGGGTGTTACCATTAACCAAGTCGGTCAAAACAACAGTAACAATGACTTACACCCTGAAGACCAAGCCCTACTAAACTCAGGCACTGCCATGAAGACCATTCCTGACAGTCCCGAAGACATCCATCAACAAGCCCTGGGCTTGATTGCCGCTCACGGTGGCCCAGACAACATCGAAGAAGTCAACGCCTGCATCACCCGCTTACGGATTAATGTCAAAGACAAAGCCCAAGTGGATAAAAACACCATCACGAGCCAACTCGGTGCCCTAGGCTTCGCCGAAAACGACATGCAAATGCAATCGATTTATGGCGCCCACGCCAATGTCTTGAAAATGGAGATCCAAGACATCCTCGGCATGGAGGAATAAGTCATGCGTAACCTCTTTGTGACAGACTTAGATGGTACCTTCGTCAAGGATTCTGTCACGGTCAATGCAGCTGATTTGGCGGCCTACCATACCGCCAAAGAGCTGGGCGACTTCTCCATCGCCACTGGCCGCTCCCTGGCAGAGATCCAGTACATTGTCCAAGGCAATGACCTCGATGTCACGCATATGATTGGCTTTAATGGCGCGGTTGTGACCCGCTATGCCCAACTCTTGGCCGAGCATCACTTACCTGAAGACGTTACCCCCAAGCTACTGGCTTATTTCAAGGAGCACAAGTTAATCTTTGATGCCCTAGACGGTCAACGTCGTATTGGTAACTTCGACCATGAGCAGAAGCAACGGCTCTGGAATATGCCCTTGATTTGCTTGCCAGATCCTTATCCAGCCTTGGAAGGTCATCGCCTCTACAAGGTCAATGTCCGCCCAAGTGCTGAAACCGCCGACTTCTACCTGGCTGACCTGCAAGCCAAGTTCCCTCAACTGGCTACCTATAAATCAGGTTCTACCCGTCTAGAAGTAACGGCTCAAGGGGTCTCTAAGGCCTCCGGCTTAGCCATCATCCGGCCTGACTATGACCGCCTAGTAGTCTTTGGCGACTCAGGTAATGACAGCGACATGTTCGCAGTGGCCGACATTTCCTACTGTATGGATCATGCCCCAGTCGAGGTTCAAGCCCAAGCCACGCACGTGGTAGCTAGCTTCGCTGACGCCATGGCCCATTTCCAAACACACTATCTATAAAGCCTCCACACCCGCCTCACTTCCTTCACTTCCGCGGGTATAGGATAAAAGACAGCTAGCTCTCACTGAGCTAGCTGCTTTTTTTGCTCTCCCTATCTATCAATCTATCTATTGATAGATAGGGTCTGAAGTTGCTTATTTACGTGCTGATTTAATCACAACTTTTCAACTACTCCTCTATTTCCTGTCCCGACCCAATAAAAAAGAGGACGGGAATTCCTCCCATCCTCTCTAGCTTATTGTAAATCCAGGGAAACTTCCACTGTCTGAACAGGCACGTCATAGTAGGGATCTTCCCGGCGGCCTAGGTAATCCTTGGCTTGTTGTGGGAAGAGGGCATACATGAGTAAATCCTCGTCAGACTTAGCGTAGTCCTTAATTTCTTCCCGCAATTCTGGTAATTGCGGCTCAATCAAGTCAGCAGGTCGTACTGTTACAACTTCTGCGTCCCCAATAATGGTTTGCTTGACTTCTGGATCAATCTTGGCTGGTGCTTGACCGTAGTGGCCTAAGACATAGTCCTTGATTTCCTTAGGTACCATCTTGTAGCGTTGGCCAGAGATGACGTTCATCACTGCCTGGGTCCCTACCATTTGTGATAATGGGGTTACCAGCGGTGGATAGCCTAAGTCAGCCCGTACTTTTGGTACTTCAGCAAGTACTTGATCATACTTATCAGCCAAACCTTGTTCGGTTAATTGGCTGAGCAAGTTGGATAACATACCGCCAGGCACTTGATAAATTAAGGTCTTAGGCTCGGTGTCCTTAACCTTAGGATTGAGAATCCCTTCCGACCGGAACTTGTCGCGGATACCATTGAAGTAAGCCGCCGCCGCTTCTACTTCTTTCATATCCACACCTGTCTTGAAGCCTAAATCTTCTAAGGCCAAGACCATCGATTCGGTGGCTGGCTGGCTAGTCCCGCCAGAGAAGGATGACAAGGCTGTGTCGATAATGTCGGCCCCTGCTTCTGCTACCTTGAGGTAGGTCATCTCAGAAATCCCGCTAGTTGCATGGGTGTGGACTTCCAAAGGTAAATCTACCTTATCCTTGATACGGCTAACCAATTCATAGCCAGCTTGTGGTGTTAGAACCCCTGCCATGTCCTTGATACAGATAGAATCTGCCCCGAATTTGGCCATGCGTCCTACCAAGTCCACATAGTAGTCTATGGTGTGAACTGGGCTAGTGGTGTAGGAAATAGCTGTTTGGGCTAAGCCCCCTGCTTCCTTGGTTGCTTCAATCGAAGTTTGTAGGTTGCGCACATCGTTCAAGGCATCGAAGATACGAATAATGTCAATCCCATTTTCGACTGATTTTTGCACGAAGAGCTTGACCACATCATCCGCATAGTTACGGTAACCTAGCAGGTTTTGACCCCGCAAGAGCATTTGTAACTTGGTGTTTTTGACCGCTGCGCGAATTTGACGCAGACGTTCCCATGGATCTTCGTTTAAGAAGCGGATGCAAGAGTCGAAGGTCGCACCGCCCCATACCTCCAGGGCATGGAAGCCTGCTTGATCCAAAGTTTTCAAAATTGGCAACATATCTTCCGTCGTCATACGAGTGGCAATTTGGCTTTGTTGGCCATCCCGTAAGACTGTTTCAGTGATACGAATTAATTTGCTCATAGTTTATTCCTTTCCTTAAGGGGATTCAGTCTGGGCCTCATAGTTAGCGACGGCCTGACTGATATAGGCCTGCATGTCCGCTACTGAGTGTTGGCGTGAGCGTGCACACTGCTTGGCGTCTGCTTGGCAGAGGAAGCACTGGCGCGGGGCCAATCCTAACTGCCGGCGGCTGATGGGGCAGGGTCTACCTTCCACCAGTTCCAGCACATCCAAGTCCATTAGGCGACCTAAGGGGTGCTGCCCTTCAAAGGCCACTAAATGCCGCTTGACTAGCTCAGCCTCCTGGCTAACCACCCAATAGGCCTCTAACCCTGTCACGGCCTCCACCAGATCCTGGTAGAGGACCGCCTCTTGGGCCAAATGGTCACTGACTAGCTGGGCTAGCCGGTGACCGATTTTGGACAGGCCCTCAGAGTTTTTGACAGGTCCCGGCGTATTAAGGGTCATGGAGACCAAGACGGCCGGCGCATAGGTCTCGAGTAAGTGGCTCTGGCGCTGGCTCCGCGCCTCGCGGGCTGATAGAACCTGGGCCAAGTGGACCTCAGGCCCATCAAAGAGTCCCTTAGACATTGCGCACCACGTCGATGACGCTACCGTCACGATATTCGATGACCGCTACGACCTTGTCCCCGTATTGAATCGGTTCTGGGTTGCCCACAATGCTGTAGGCTTTTTCTTTGAGTTCTTGGATGGTGTATTGAGGCACCTTGAGAGACTTGAAGTGTTCAACTAAGTCTGGGCGGTTAGGGTTAACCGCAATCCCAATCTCAGTGACGACCACGTCCACGCTAGTCCCTGGTGTTACGACCGTGTTAACAGAGTCTACGAATGTTGGAATGCGGCCACGTACTAATGGTGAAATCACCATGGACATCTTAGAAGCAAAGGCAGTATCACAGTGACCACCAGAAGCACCACGGATAACCCCGTCAGAACCCGTCATGACATTGACGTTGAAGTCCGTATCGACTTCCAAGGCAGACAAGATGGCGACATCCAAACGGTTAACCATGGCCCCTTTGGACAATGGGTTAGCATACATGCTAGCGTCGATTTCATAGTGATCCGCATTGCGACCAAGGGACACTGCCGATGGGTGGTCAAAGTCTTGAACGTCGATGACCTTCTCAACGAGGCCTTCTTCTAAGAGTTCAACCATGGCATTGGTAATTCCACCTAGCACGAAGCTGGCTTTAATGCCGTCTTTAATCATTTGTTCGCGGATAAAGCGGGTTGCAGCCAGAGAGGCACCACCTGTACCAGTCTGGAAGGAGAAGCCTTCCTTATAGTAAGGAGAACCGGTAATCACCTTAGAAGCATATTCTGCAATCAAGAGCTCTTTAGGGTTCTTGGTGAAGCGAGTTGCCCCTTTAGCAATCCCTTGAGGGTCCCCAATAGCATCTACTACGACCACATAGTCTACGTCTGTTTGTGGAATGGAAATTGGGGTGTTTGGATATGGCACCAAGGAGTCGGTGATGACCACTACTTGGTCGGCATATTTAGCATCAATCATGGCATAACCTAGGGAGCCACAAGTCGCTTTCCCTTTGGTCCCGTTGACGTTCCCATATTCGTCAGAACTTGGGGCACCTAAGAAGGCTACGTCAATGTGGATGTCGCCTGCCGTAATGGCACGGGCACGTCCCCCGTGGGAACGAATCACCACTGGATTCTCCATAATACCGGAAGAAATGGCAGCCCCTAACTTGTCACGCAGACCACTAGAGGTAATGTTGGTGATAACCCCATTTTTGATGTGTTCGATGAGGGGTTCATGTACGTTGGCAATTGAAGAAGGTGCGATGGAGAGATTTTTGATCCCCATTTTGGCAATTTCTTCCATGACCATGTTGATGACATAGTCCCCTTCACGGAAATGGTGGTGGAAGGAAATGGTCATGCCGTCTTTGAGGCCGGTCTTTTCAATGGCTTCGCGAAGGCTGCCCAAGAGTTTTTCTTGGCGTGGTTCAACGGGCTTTACCTTACGGCTTGAAGCTTCATAAGGTTTAATCCGTGCCAGCTCTCCTTCATAGACGCCGTATTGATCGGCGATTGCTTGTGGAATTTCACGTCCTGCTTTGTTGACTACCATCTTAAATTTCCTCCTCGCTAATGAGTCCCGCTGCTTTGGCTAGGGCAATGACCCGCTCAGCGCGTTCCACGATTGGCTTGTCGACCATTTTCCCTTTGACTGAGATGACGCCAGATCCTTTAGCTTCAGCTTCACGAATGGCCCAGATAATTTCCTTAGATTGTTGGATTTCCTTCTCAGTTGGGGCATATACTTCATTAACCACTGGAATTTGGCGTGGGTTGATGACCGATTTACCATCGAAACCTAATTGCTTGATGCGGGTGACTTCCTCACGGAAGCCGTCCATGTTGTCTACGTTAGAGTAGACGGTGTCGATTGCGGCGATCCCTGCGGCACGCGCTGCATGTAGAATCATGCTACGAGCGAAGAAGAGTTCTTGGCCATCAGGGTAACGGCGAGTCTTCATGTTGGTCACATAGTCTTCCGCCCCTAAGGCAATCCCAATCAGACGGTCAGATGCCTTAGCAATCTCACGAGCATTTAGTACCCCTTCAGCTGATTCGATGGCGGCCATCATCTTAGTGCGACCAACTGGAATATTATTTTCCTGCTCAACACGGGTAATAATAGCATCGACATCCACGATATCTTGGGCGTTTTCGGTCTTAGGCAGACGTACCACGTCAACCCCAGCCAAGACTACCGCTTCGATATCTAGGGCACCGGTAGTGTCCAGCCCGTTAATCCGTACAACGGTTTCGACATTGCTGTAGTCAAAGGTTTTGAGGGCGAAGTGCACCAAGGTGCGGGCAGAATCTTTTTCCTTGAGGGAGACTGCATCTTCTAGGTCAAACATAATAGAGTCAGCCCCGTATAGTGGCGCATCGCGTAGCATGGCCGCATTAGCACCAGGGACAAACATCATTGTTCTTCTTAAGCGTTCCATGAGTCAATCTCCTTCCAGTTGTATTCTGATAAGTCAGCAGCACGGTGGGCCACCGTAATGGTCCGGGCTTGGATGGTACAATCTAAGGCACCCTTGTCAACCGCTACTACTTGAGCTGATTGAATGCCTAGGCGGGTCAAGGTGTCTTCAATGACACGACGAATTTGCGCCCCAAATTGCTTTTCGACTGAACTTTCTAATTGAATATCAATGCGTCCAGCATCACTCGGATTCAAGGTAATCATAATGTCGCTTGATTCCAAGGTGCCAACAACTGCACTTTTTTTAATTTCCATCTTTATTCCACCTTTTCTCTCTGGGCATCTTAGCCCAGTAAGTCTTGTGACTGTATGTAATGATAGGTTGACTGTGGGACTAGGTTGACCCAGTCAGCTAGTTTCCCTGCTTGAATCGCTGCCCGTACGCGGGTCGCACTAATAACCTGGCCGTCCTTTTCTAGACGGGGGATAATCTTTAGGTCTAAGTCCTGGCCGAAGGCTTGGGCCAAGGCCTGATTGTAGACTTGGGTGACCGGCGATAGGGGTTCTTCCCCTACAAAGCGAATGGCAATATCTAGACTAGGCGCAATGAAGGCTTTGAAGACTTGCGCATCAAGTTCCGCTTGGACCTGAGCCACCGCCAAATCCGCCCTTTCCTTAAGGAAGTAGGAGGGAAAGGTAGCCTGCGAGACCATATAATCCCGGCTAGGCAGGACGGTGACATTGGCTAGGTCTGCCACCCCGGCTTGGACCATTTTGAAGCGATCTTGCGCGCTAAAATAGGACCGATCTTCGGATACCACGAAGATATAGAGGTGACCACAGGCGGACAAAGCCTGTTCTACCAGATAGCGATGACCTAGGGTAAAGGGATTGGCGTTCATGACGATGGCCCCATTTTTGGAACTGTCCACCTTATGCTGAGTCAAATAGCTCAGATAGTCCTGAAAGGACGGAAAGCCCTGCTCCATAAAGAGCAAGGCTTCGGTTTGCGCCAGAAGCCGAAAGCCCAAGGCCTTAAAGTAAGGAAGATTCTTTGGTTTAGTATAGACGAAGCGATTGGTTAAGCCTTCCTGGTCCAAACGTTCCAAGAGGGCCATCACCACTTGCGTCAGCAAGTTCTCTGACTGATAGGCAGCGCAGACCACCAAGCACTTGAGAATCTTGCCGTCCAAGGACCCAGTCGCTGCCAAGCGTGCCCCATCATAAATGCCGATTGTATAATCGACCGTTTCCTGGTCACTCAGATTGGCTGCCTGCATTAAGGTCTGCCAATCTCGCAAAGCTTGGGGGTCACGATCCAACCAGAGGCGTCTGGTCACATAGCCGTCCATTTTGTCTTAGTCCTTCTCGACTGGGAAGTACTTGATGAGGAGTTCAGATGCCCCGTATAAGATACCGAGAACTAAGAAGACCCCACCCATCCCAATCAGCATGAGTTCAAGAGCTTGTCGTAAGTTATCTAAATTCATAAGTGTTACCTCGCAATCTTAGTGGATGAAGTAAGACAACAAGAGCCCGCCGGCAATAACGGAGGCAATTTGCCCAGAAACGTTAGCCCCTACAGCATACATCAAGATGAAGTTTTGAGGGTCTTCTTCTGTTGCCATTTTTTGAATAACACGGCTTGACATTGGGAAGGCAGAAATACCAGCCGCCCCAATCATTGGGTTGATCTTGTCCTTGCGGAAGAGGTTCAAGATTTTGGCGAAGATAACGCCCCCAATAGAGTCCATGATGAAGGCTACCAAACCAAACAAGATAATCATTAAGGTTTGGACATTCAAGAAGAGACCAGCTTGCATCTTAACCGAAATGGTAATCCCTAAGAGGATTGACACAATGTTAACCAATTCGTTTTGAGCGGTTGCTGATAAGCTATCTAAGACGCCACACTCACGTAATAAGTTCCCGAACATGAGGAAACCTACCAATGGTAAGGCGATTGGTGCGATAAAACCAGCTACGATTGTGATTACGATTGGGAAGAGGATTTTAGTCATCTTAGATACGCCTTCAGCATGGTAAGTCATGCGGATCTTGCGTTCTTCCTTGGTTGTTACTAACTTAATAGCAACTGGTTGAATAATTGGCACTAAAGCCATGTAAGAGTAAGCCGCAACCGTGATGGCCCCCAAGAGATGAGGTGCCAATTGGTTGGCTACGAAGATAGAAGTAGGACCGTCGGCCGCACCGATAATCCCGATAGAAGCTGCTTCGCGGATGTCAAAGCCTGCTAATACTGCCACTACGACGACGAAGAAAATCCCGAATTGGGCTGCCGCACCGAAGAGCAACATGAAAGGATTTTGAAGTAATGGCCCGAAGTCAATCATAGCCCCAATCCCAATGAAGATAAGTAGAGGGAAAAGTTCTGTCTCAATCCCGGCGCGGAAGAGAATATCTAAGACCCCGTGTTGGGTTACGTTACCGACGGTTTGGTCTAGAACCCCTGAACCTGGGAAGTTAACCAGAATCGTCCCTAAGCCCATTGGTACCAGCAAGGTTGGTTCGTATTCTTTCTTAATCCCCAGATACATGAGTAGGCCACCAATGACCATCATGAAAACTTGACCAATGTTAATGGTCGTAATACCTTGAATTAATGTTTCCACTGTCTGTCTCCTTTACTGACTAGATTAGTTGATGGTAATGAGGGCATCACCTGGGTTGACTACTTGGCCGTTAGCCACATGAATCCCTGATACCACCCCTGCTTTAGATGCTACGATTTCGTTTTCCATCTTCATGGCTTCTAAGATCATCAATGGTTGGTTCTCAGCCACTGTGTCCCCAACGTTAACTAAGATGCGGAGAATAGTCCCTGGCATTGGGGATGGCATGGCATCTGCTCCGGCTGGTGCTACAGAAACTGGGGCAGCTGGCGCTGGGCTTGCTTCTACTGCAGGTTCGCTAGCTGGTGCAGCTGGGGCTGGAGCCACTGGTGCTGGTGCAACTGGGGCAGCTGGCGCTACGGCCCCAATTTCTTCCATTTCTACCAAGTACTCTTTGCCGTCAACTTTGATTTTGAATTTGCGTAACATATTGTATAATTCCTCCTAAATAAATCCATAAACCTTATGTGCGTTTTTGATAAATGTGCTTGACGGCCCATTGGCTGTCAGGGGCGTCCCCAGCCGCAATGGCTGACGCAATCACCGATACAGTCGTCACTTCAGGGTTACGTTTTAAGACGCGCTTGACCACGAATTGACTGTCGGGATAGTTGGCCGCTGCTAAAGCAGAAGCAATCACACTGACTTCTAGCGCTTCTTCTGAGTCGGCATCCACATAGGCTGCCACGGGCTCCCATTCTGCCTCAAAAGCAGCTTGCTGAGCTTGCGCTTGCGCTTGGCTCTCTGCTTCTTCAGCGCGGCGTCGGCCGCCAAATAATCGTCTGAGTAGTTCCATTTCTTCACTCCCTTCCAGATTAATCTACTACTTGTATTATACCCTAAACTAGCGCTTACACTAGTCAAATACTGTTCTTTTTGTGTTCTATTAGGCCAAGATTTTGATTTAGTCTTCCTATTTAAGCAAGGCGTCTTTTTTGGCTATACAAATTTCCTGAGCCCTTGTTTTTTAAGTGTTCTTTTTAGCTAAAGCCCTTTCTTTTTGTCTAAACATTCGCTATGATACAGGCATAAAGTAAACGCGTTCATTTCATGGAATGGACGTGTCGGGTCTAGGTCAGAAGGTTTTAGCGACTTTTGGCCTTTGCCCATGCTATTATTATTTTAATTTCAGAAAGGAAGATATGATGTTACTCACAGTCTTTGCGTATGCAATGATGGTTGTCTTCATGTATGTCATCATGAAGAAGAAAATGTCACCATTCACTGCCCTAGTACTCATTCCACTTGCTTTTGCGCTGGTAGCAGTCTTAACCGGCGTAGTCCAAGATGTTAACATCGGGACGCTGGTTCGCCAAGGTCTCTTTGGCAACAACTCCAAGGATAAACTTACTGCAATGAAAGGGACGGCTGAAACCGGGGTTATGCTCCTCTTCGCCATCCTCTACTTCTCCCTCATGTTAGATTCCGGTCTCTTCGACCCAATTACTAACAAAATGATTCGCTACGCTAAAGGCGATCCAATGAAAGTCCTCGTGGCTACTGCTATTGTTGCGGCCGCTGTTTCCATGAACGGTGACGGAACAACCACTACCTTGATTTGCTGCTCGGCCTTCGTGCCAATCTACAAGAAACTAGACATGAAACTCATGAACTTGGGTGTCTTAGTTATCTTGCAAAACACCATCATGAACCTCTTGCCATGGGGTGGCCCAACCGCTCGTGCCATGTCCGTCTTGGGCGTTGAAGCCGACATCTTGGGTTACTTAGCACCAGGGATGGTTCTCTCTATTCTCTACGTTATCTTCTTCGTTGCCCGTGGTATGGGTAAAAAAGAACGCGCTCGTTTAGGTATCAAGGAATTAACCGACGCTGAACTGGATGAATTAACTACTATTTCTGATCCTGAAGTCTTGGCTATCCGCCGTCCTCAAAACTTCTGGATTAACGCCATTATGACCCTCGTCCTAATTGGTTGGTTAGTAGCTGGCTCCTTCATCGACGCTATTGAAGTCAAGCCTGTTGTCCTCTTCTTAATCGGTACCGGCTTAGCCATGATGATTAACTACCCAGACCTCAAGACTCAATCCAAACGTATTGGTGAGAATGCTGGGGATGCGGTACAAGTTGTCCTCCTCGTATTCGGGGCAGGGGTCTTCATGGGTCTCTTCCAAGGGACAGGTATGGCTAAGGCCTTGACCGACAGCATCGTCCACATCATTCCACAACAATTAGCAGGCTTCTGGAGCTTGATTATTGCCCTCATCTCCGTACCAGGTACCTTCTTCTTAACCAACGATGGTTTCTACTACGGGGTGCTGATTCCATTCGCAGAAATCGGTCGTCAATACGGCTTCACCGATATGCAAATGGCCTTGGCTTCTCTCATGGGGCAAGCCTTCCACCTCTTAAGCCCACTGGTTGCCTTCATCTACCTCTTGCTCCGCTTAACTGGCTTGGACATGGGCGAATGGCAACGTGAATCTGCTAAGTACGCCGCAGTGGTCTTCGTTATCTTCGTGGTTACCATCGTCTTGATGGGCCACATGCCACTCTACTTAGCACAATAATACTTATGACAAAAGAGCTAGGACTAAGTCCTAGCTCTTTTTTTGTGTCCCTATTCAAATTGTGTCCACTTATGCACGTAAATTTCCTGACTCAGACCCTATCTATCAATAGATAGATTGATAGATAGGGTAGCAAAGCAAGATTGTTTGGTTAGAGTTGGGAAGTTGGCTGCTCCCAGAATTCTGGTACCTGAGCCAAGATCTCATCAGCTGTCTTCAAGCTGGCTTCTTCGACACTCAGGCCTGTCTTCTTAAGGTAGTAGCGCACCAAGTGATAGCCACAACTATAGCCCGCTGCATAGGGCAGACCGACTGGGCGCCCCCCTTGCACTTGAGTCAATTCATCCCCGTAGAGATAAGGAGCGGCCCCATAGAGGTTAGAGATATCAAGATTAGCCTTGATTTTGGGCTTGATTAGACTGTCTAAGGTCGCCAAATCGGTCTTGGTCACCCATGGGCCTAGATAGTCGGGACCATAGAGTTTTAGCACGAAGTTCTCAGCCAAGCCTTCTGCCACCATAAGCTCCTTCAGGGCCCCTTGTTGCCAATCCACAAATTGGTAGCGCACATTATGGTTACATTCATGGGCCAAGGCCGCTGGCAAACGTCGCAAGGTCTCTTGGCTTGGTACCAAGGACAAGAAGATGTAGCCCGGAATCCCGCCTTCACCCAGATAATTATCATTGAGTCGCATAACAGGACTCTCCGCCTTGCCTAGCAAGATCGCTAAGACATATTCTTTGCATGGTGGGTGGATTCCTGCCTGTTCGAAACTGTCAATGGCCAGATGGAAAGCTTTTTCTAGCTCCTGATAAACTGAATCGTCTAGTGCTTCAATATCCGCACTATGCTCAGACCTTAGGTTAAAGGGCGTTAGATTAGCCAAGCTCAGAATCTGCAAGGCATCTGCCCCCTGTCCAGCTTCTATACTTAAACCCTGGCGGGCAAATTTCCCCCGAAAAGGCGCTAAAACTTCCTTCCTGAATAAAGCTTCGCCCTGCTCTGGGGATAAGGTCAAGACTTGTCGATAGACTTGATCTGTACGAATGATCTTTAAGTTCATCCTAATTCCTCCTTTTTCTCTATTAGTCTACACCTTAACCTTACGTTAGGGTCAAGCCCTATGTTATACTAAATACTAGATTTTACTAAAAAGGAGGAGCAGGCATGATTTATCAGGTCAAAGAAGCTTCCCAGTTAGCTGGAGTTTCCCCTCGAACACTCCACCACTATGATGCCATTGGCCTCTTACCAGCTAAGAAAGAGGCCAATGGCTACCGCTATTACCAAGAAGAAGATTTGGAGCGTCTCCAGCTCATCCTCTACTATAAATACTTAGGTCTCTCACTAGAGGACATTGGCAAGTTGCTAGAAGCTAATAGCACTAATTTCCTCCAACTTCTGGAGCAACAGCTGACTCAACTACAATCAGAGCGCCAACGTTTAGACACCTTAATAGAAACCTTAACGGCTAGCATCCAAGCGAAAAAAGCAGGCCAGTCCCTATCACCACAAGCGCAATTTCGCGGTTTTAGCTATCCAGATATGCTACCCTATGTTAGCCAAGCGCGACAAGATTACGGCCTAGACGTCATGATTGAGGCTGAAAAGCGCCAAGAGGGGCAGAAAATAGAGGTCGCCGAGAAGTTCAATGCGGTCTTTCGCCAATGGGCTCAGCATTTTGAGGCCGGACTTTCAATCGAGTCGGAGCCTGTCCAAAGCTTATGTCAAGAACTCTACCGTCTCCTCAATACCTATGCCTTTGACTGCTCCCTGACCGTCTTCGGCTACATTGGGCAAAACTATCAAGATAATCCTGATTTTCGCCACAATCTCAATCGCTTTGCTCCCGATTTAGCAGCATTCGTCAGTCAAGCTATCCAATATTTTGTCCGCCACGCTAAATCCTAAGGGCCCTAACAAGGCCTTCGCTTGGCTAAAGTCCCTATTTTTAGGTATAATGGACATGATGACATCAAAAAGAAAAGGAGAATCCCTATGTCTGCGATTATCGAGGCGGTCAAACGCAACTTAGATATTACTCAGAATAAACCCCTCAAGATTTCGCTCTACGAAGCCTTTCGTAAGACGATTATCTTGGGCCAAATCCCAGCTGGCACGCGGATCAATGAGAAGGAATTCTCTACTGCTCTCAATATTAGTCGGACGCCCATCCGCTATGCCCTAACAGAATTAACCAAGGAGCTCTTAGTAGAACATATTCCTAAGATTGGCATTATTGTCAAAGGCATCAGCATCAAGGACGCCCTCGAAATCTACGATATTCGTAAGGCCCTAGACACCTTGGCTACCATCAAGGCCATGACTTTGATGACACCCGAAGACTTCCAAGAACTTCAAGCTATCCTGGAAGAGTGCGAGCAACTCAATCAAGCCAACCGTGTGGATGATGTCTTAGCTAACTTCACCAAATTTAATGACTTCATCTATGCCAAGAGCCAGATGACCCGTTTGCGGGACATCGTCTCTGAGCTGCGGACCTATGTTATTTATTTCCGCGACCTATCCATTCGCTCTTCCCAACGCCGGAGCGCAGCCTTAGAAGAACACTGGTTAATCTACCGTGGTATGTGCAACCACGATATTGATCAGATTACCCTCATTACCCACGAGCATCTGGATCGGTCCCTGCGTTTCATCCTCAAGCAAATGGAGAAACTCCACATTGACTAATAAGACGCTCTCTTGTGATTATCTGGCAGATTTAGCCTGCCAAGCACTGGCTTTTGAAGTGCAACTGGCGCCTAAGCCTGGCTTAGTTGATCCTTGGTCCAATGGGGCACATGACGATATGACGCCCCAGACTTTCAACGCTAGTATTGAGGCCTTACGGCCTTATTTTAAGGGCTATGTCCAGTTAGGCCAAGCGCATGCGGGGGCGCCTGATCAACTCTTCCAAGCCCTACGTCACCTAGGGCAAGAAGCCGAAGCCGCCATGTTAGCCGCCACCGCTGGTGTCAACACCCATAAGGGGGCCAATTTTTCCTTTGCCCTCCTATTAGGTGCCTTGGGAGCCTGTCAGGGAGACTTAGGCGCTAGTTGGGCTTTAATTGAGGCCATGACCCAGCAGCTCGTAACTCAGGATTTTGCCCACTTGTCTCAGAAATCCTCCCTCTCTTATGGCGAACGACTTTACTTGGAACATGGTATTACCGGGGTTCGGGGTGAAGCAGCAGCAGGCTATCCCGTCTTACGCCAAGGCCTCCTGCCCTTTGTCAGTCAGCGCCAAGGTCTGGATCAACGCCAACTTTGGTTGCAAGCCCTAGTCTATTTAATGGCTACTGTCCAAGATGGCAACCTACTCCACCGGGGTGGACTGACCGCCTTGGCCCAGGTTCAAGGCGAAATGAGTCTACTCTTAAGCCAACTTCCTGACTTATCCTTGACCCAACTCGAAGAGCGGCTCACGGCCTATGACCAGGTCCTCATCGAACGCCACCTCAGCCCCGGCGGCAGTGCAGACTTTTTGGCCTTAGGCTATTTCTGCACACTGATTCCATCCGCTTAATCCGCGCTCGCTAAGTAATCCAACTTGGCGAGCTTTTTCTTTGTTCTAAGAGCTATCTAGGGTTCTGGCTTGCAGAATCCGAACGTTTGTCATATTATCTAACATAAGAGGTCAGGATGCAGTTGACCCCTCATTTGACTTTCCCTATAATCATAAATGATAAAAGAAGGTGACAACTATGGCAGCCAAAGAATTCCGCAAATCTCTCGCCGTATTTCCCATCGGAACCGTCATGACCCTAACCGGATTGACCGCCCGGCAAATTCGGCATTATGAAGATTTCGGTCTGGTAGTGCCGGGCAGAAGCTCAACCAATCGCCGACTCTACTCCCTCAACGATGTAGATCGGCTCTTGGAAATTAGTGACCTGCTCGAGGAAGGCATGACCCTGAAGGGCATTAAACGCCGCTTCGAAACAGAAGCCGAGCGCCCTCATATGGGGCATCCCACTACCAGTCAACCCCTGACTGACCAAGATGTTCGTCGGATTTTATGGGATGAGTTAGACATCCAAGGTCGATTTCGCTAAGTCTGGCTAGACTGACTAGCCTACTATCAAAGGAGGATTTCCATGCCAACCACTCAATGGACCAAAGAAAGTATCTTACTAGACGCCAAGGAACGCAATGTTCGTTATGTCCGCCTCATGTTCACCGATATTACCGGAACCATCAAAAACGTTGAAGTGCCTGTCTCCCAATTAGAAAAGGCCTTAGACAACAAAATGATGTTCGACGGTTCTTCGATTGAAGGCTTCGTCCGGATTGAAGAGAGTGACATGTACTTGGTACCTGACTACAACACTTGGCTAGTCTTCAACTGGAAGGAAGGTGCCGGTGACACCAAGATTGCCCGCTTAATCTGTGACGTCAACAGCGTGGACGGCCTACCTTTCCAAGGTGACCCTCGTAGCAACCTCAAGCGTATCCTTAAACGCATGGAAGACTTAGGATTCACTTCCTTCAATATTGGTCCAGAGCCAGAGTTCTTCCTCTTCAAATTAGATGAAAAAGGCCAGCCTACCATGCAACTCAACGACAACGGCGGCTACTTTGACTTGGCGCCTAACGACTTGGCCGAGAACTGCCGTCGTGACATCGTCTTAGAACTAGAAGCTCTAGGCTTTGAAATTGAAGCCAGCCACCACGAAGTAGGTCCTGGCCAACACGAAATCGACTGGAAATATGCAGACGCCCTCCGTTCTGCCGACAATATCCAAACCTTCAAACTCATCGTCAAATCCGTGGCCCGTCGCCACAACTTACACGCCACCTTCATGCCTAAGCCTATCTTCGGTATTGCGGGAAGCGGGATGCACTGTAACATGTCCCTCTTTGATGAATCAGGTAATGCCTTCTACGATCCTGACACAGAAGACCAACTATCCCAAACCGCCCTCTACTTCATCGGCGGCTTGCTCAAGTATGCCCGCGCCTACACGGCTATCTGTAACCCGCTGGTTAACTCCTACAAACGGCTGGTACCAGGTTACGAAGCGCCTGTCTACGTGGCTTGGTCAGGTCAAAACCGCTCACCTCTGATTCGGATTCCAGCGGCTCGTGGTAACTCCACTCGGATTGAAGCGCGTAGTGTAGACCCAGCCGCCAATCCTTACTTGGCTCTGTCTGTCCTCTTGGCAGCCGGCCTCAAGGGTATTGAAGATAAGATTATGCCACCTTCTGCTGTAGACCGTAATATCTACACCATGACCCGTGAAGAGCGCCTAACGGAAGGGGTAGAGGATCTACCTGGTTCCTTACGTGCGGCCCTCAAAGAGCTCAAGAAAGAGCCTGTCATTCTGGAAGCCTTAGGTGATCACATCGCGCAAAACTTCATCGCTGAGAAAACAGCTGAATACTTCGCTTATCAAAAGCAAGTCACCCAATGGGAACTGGAGCAATACTTCAAAAACTACTAAGCAATAAGTCAGAGGCTGGTGTAACACCCAGCCTCTCTTTATTAAGTCTCTGTAACAGGCAACCAGAATAGGTGCTTTATGGGCCAGGGTTTGATACAATAACTAAGGATTGTATCGGAGAAATTCTTTGATTTCTTGCCAAAAAATTCATATTTCTCTTACATTTCTCTGTTATACTTCCCTTATGATTGATTACTTAACCAAAGGAGCTGGCCCTATGCGCAAACGTCGTAAGAATACGATTGCCGTTGTTACCTTCTTCTTGCTCTTGATTTGCGGGACGGCGATTGTCGTTTTCCTCAAGGAAAATACGCATCAGGCATCAAAATTGAATAACCAAGTGGCTGGCCAAGAACATATTGCTCAGGACCAAAGTAGCCAAGTGACCTCTAGCACACAGGAGTCGTCCAGTGAGTCGGAGTCTGCACCTTTCAACACGGTCCCTTTGCAGCTATCGGATGATTCCCTAGTTCACAACCTATCTAAGGACGAGCTCTCTGAAGTCTTGCAAGATATCCAAAACCAAGACTATCAGAGCGACTTACTTAATGCCCAGTCTGACATCGTGGCTGCCATCAACAAGCACCGCCAAAATATCAGCGAGCTAGGCTATCTCTTCCTGCCGCAAAAACCGGCCCAAGTCAGCCAGTTGCAGGGCGTCAAACAACTGGACATTCCGCTCTATCTGCAGAAAGACCCTAAATGGCGGACCCTCCAATACGGAACGGACACCACTCGCCAATTGGGCGAAAATGGCTGTGCTATCCTCTCCTTGGCTATGATTCATGCCTACTATAATCCGCAAGCTACGGTGACACCGCAGACCATTTTGGATTGGAGCAAGGACCATTACTATGTCCACAACCAAGGAACTTCCTGGAATATTTTCTATGACTTCGCTCAATCCTTCAATTATCAGTTCACCAATTTTGGTAATAACTTTGAAGAAGCCATGCAGGCTGTCAACCAAGGCCAAGCCATTGTCGCGACGGTTAAACCAGGCCTCTTCACTGAAACTGGCCACATCCTTGTCATTCGTGGCTACCAAGATGGCCAAGTCTATGTCAACGACCCTAATGATGACCCAAGCAAAATGTTCAGCATCAAGGCTATTCCAGCCCAAACCATGATGGAAGAAGGGGTCAACTATTGGGCCCTATCCAAATAAGCATCATTTCAGGAGCTAAGGCTCCTGATTTTTTGGCATTATCGCGTGAAGGAGAATACTATGCAAGCAAGCGACAGACAAAACCAACAACTTAAAATCGCCGCCCGCGGGGCCCTAGTCGGTATAATGGTCTACCTAATTATTTCGAGCCTCAAGTTAGGCGCTGCTTATTTCTTCCATTCGGCCTCCCTCAGAGCCGATGGTCTTAACAACTTAACGGACATCATCTCATCGATTTTGATTTTTATTGGCCTTCGAATTGCCCGCAAACCAGCAGATGAGGATCATTATTTTGGTCACTCCAAATTTGAACCCCTGGCCAGCTTCGCCACCTCACTCATCATGTTTACGGTCGGCCTAGAAGTCATCAAATCTTCAGCAGAACGCTTTATAGCCCAGGATTATATGGCACCCGACCTCCAAGCTCTTTGGGTGGGACTTGCTGCCAGTGTCATTTTGCTCATAACTCAACGCTATATCCATCATTTGGCCCAGAAAACTCAAAGCATGGGCCTCAAGGCCAGTGCCAAGGATCTCTTCAGTGACTTTTTGACGACACTTGCTACTATGGTGGCCATTGCCGCTTCAAGTCTAGGCTTAGCCTGGCTAGATATTCTGACAGCCCTCATCATTGGAGCCATTATTCTTCATACTGCCTATACCATTTTCAAAGATTCGACCTTTGAATTATCAGATGGTTTCGACCAAGAAGAACTAGAAGCCTACCGCGCCATCGTCCTCAAACACCCTCAAATCCGTGCAGTGCCGCAGATTCGCGCTCGTCTCTGTGGCCAGTATGTTCACGTGGATATCACGGTTTTAATTGACGGTCATCTTTCAGTTATTCAATCTCATCACATAACAGAGGAAATCGAACAGATTTTAGCGTATAATTATAATGTGTATGATGTCGATGTCCATGTCGAACCATATTTCCAAACCAATCTCAATCAGTAAAGGGGTATGTTTATGTCATCAGTTGTTGTTGTAGGAACTCAATGGGGCGATGAAGGTAAAGGGAAAATTACCGACTTCCTAAGCGAGAATGCCGAAGTCATCGCGCGCTACCAAGGTGGCGACAATGCTGGCCACACCATTCAGTTTGGCGGCAAAACCTTCAAGTTACACCTCATTCCTTCCGGGATTTTCTCCCCTGACAAAATCAGCGTCATCGGCAATGGCGTCGTTGTTAACCCTAAGTCTATCGTAGAAGAACTTGCCTACCTACATGGCGAAGGTGTCTCAACCGATAATCTTCGCATCTCTTCACGTGCCCATGTTATCTTGCCTTACCATATTGTCTTGGACAAGCTCCAAGAAGCCTCTAAAGGCGATAACAAGATTGGGACTACTAACAAAGGGATTGGCCCAGCCTATATGGATAAATCTGCTCGGGTTGGAATTCGGATTGCCGACTTATTAGACCGTGAAATCTTTGAAGAACGCCTACGGACTAACTTGGCAGAGAAGAACCTCTTTATTGAACGCGTTTATGGCGCCGAGCCCCTGCTTTTTAAAGATATTTTTGAAGAGTACTACCAATACGGTCAAGAAATCAAACAATATGTGACCGACACCTCAGTTATCTTGAACGATGCCTTGGATCAAGGCAAGCGCGTCCTCTTCGAAGGAGCTCAAGGGGTCATGTTGGACATCGACCAAGGGACCTATCCTTTCGTTACTTCCTCTAACCCCGTCTCTGGTGGGGTCACTATCGGGAGTGGGGTCGGCCCAACCCGTATCAATCGCGTCGTTGGTGTCTGCAAGGCCTACACCTCTCGCGTTGGGGATGGCCCATTCCCTACTGAACTCTTCGATGAAATTGGCCACCAAATTCGCGAAGTGGGCCGTGAATACGGGACTACTACTGGTCGTCCACGTCGAGTGGGTTGGTTTGACTCTGTTGTCATGCGTCACTCTCGCCGAGTATCAGGCATTACCAACCTCTCCCTTAACTCCATCGATGTTCTGACTGGCTTAGAGACCATTAAGATTTGTACCGCTTATAAGACACCAGATGGTCAAGTGATTGAGTACTATCCAGCTAGCCTCAAGTTGCTAAAATCTTGTACGCCTGTCTATGAAGAATTACCAGGTTGGACTGAAGATATTACTTCTTGTCGTCGTTTGGAAGACCTACCTTTGAATGCCCAAAACTATGTCCGTCGTATTAGCGAATTAGTGGGGGCTAAAATTGCCACCTTGTCCGTAGGTCCAGACCGCGAACAAACCATGATTTTAGAAAGCGTATGGCGCAGCTAATATATGAAAACTCCCCCGTCTATCTGATGACAGACGGGGGAGTTTGTGCTTATGGCTCTTTTTGTGGCGCAAAGTACTGGGCTATAGCTTCCTTGTAAGCTGCTAACCAGTCTGACATGGTCTGACGCGTCAAGGGGCAGTCGAAAGCCTCATAGCCATGATAGGCACCCGGATAGACGCGGTACGTGGTCGCTACGCCCGCAGCTTGCAGTCGCTTCATATAGTCTAGCGTTTCATCCAAGAAGGGATCTAAATCTCCCACATGTGTATAGGCGGGTGGCATACCTCTTAAGTCTAATGCCCGATAGGGTGCCGCGTAAATGGGCACCTCCTTAGATTCATAGAGGTCTCCTAGATAGAGCTGCCAGCCCGCTCGATTTTTGATTTCGTTCCAAATCATTTCCCGATTGCCCTTCATCGATTCTGTCGATAGACGGTCATCAATCATTGGATAAATGGGCATATGGAAGGCCACTTGAACTTGACCCCGATCTCTAGCATAGAGAACCGTGGCAATGGTGAGGCCGCCGCCAGCACTAGGCCCTCCCACAAAGAGTTGGTCAGGATTGACGCCTAGTAGGGCTGCTTCTTCCTTGAGCCAAACTAGGCTAGCATAGGCATCTTCTAAGGATGCCGGGTAGGGCTCCTGAGCAGACAGTCGATAATCAGGAGCCACTACCACTGTATTAGTCTCTAGCACAAATTGCCGAATAAAGGGTAAGTCTAAACCCGGATGCCCCAGGGCGTAGCCACCTCCATGAAGCCACAGCAAGCCTGTCGCTTGGGGACGTGGCTGCTTAGATCGATAGATAAGGGCACTTAAATTAGGATTCTGACTACTGGGAATCTTCACTTCTTCGACGACTAGGTCCGGATCCTGAGGCAAGGGCACTCGGAAGGTCGTAAGGCCTGTCTCATTATAGGCCTTCAGGTCCTCTGGCTTTTTGAAGTCAACTAAGATATCCGTCATCCAACCCCGAAAACGCAAATCTGGATTAACCTGAGGATAGCGCCAAGCCAAATAGTGTCGAACTCCTGGCAGCCCCAGTTGGTGACGGCCCCCTAGCAGAGGAACTAGCTTCTTCATAAGATTCATGGGAAAGACTCTCCTTAGTTTATCCTTCATAATGGGAAGCATGACTTGCCCGTCTTCCCCTCTCAAGTTCATTATAGGTCCAGCTAGCCCTATTTTCAAGCTAAGTGGGCAAAAATTGACCCAGGACCTGACATTTGCTAGACTAGGATTATCGAAGATGAGGAGGTCACATGATGTCGACACAAGATGAAATTTTGGCGGTCTTACTAGAGCAAAATGGCCAGCCTATTTCTGGTCAAGCCTTGGCAGACCAATTGGGCTTGTCTCGGACCGCTGTCTGGAAGGCTGTCGAAGGCTTACGCCAACAAGGCTATCAGATTGCCAGCCTAAGCAAGAAGGGCTATCTGCTAGAGAGAGTCAGCCATGCCCTTGATGCCCAGCAAATCAAGCGCGACTTGGATGCACCTTTTGAATCGCTGCAGGTCGCCCTTTATGACAGTGTTACTTCAACCAATGACCTAGCCAAACAATTTGCCATTCAAGCACCTGGCCAAGCCGGCCTCTTCATCGCTCGCAAACAAACTCAAGGGCGGGGTCGGTCAGGTCGCCATTTCCACTCCGATATTGCCTCCGGTCTCTATCTATCGATCGTCTTCCAACCCCAAGTGACAGATTTAGAAGAAGTACCCCAATACACCCTGCTAGCTGCCAGTGCCATGGTTGCTGCTCTGGAAGCAGCCAGTGGACAAAAGCTGCGTATCAAATGGGTTAATGACCTCTTCTGTCGTGGTCGTAAAATTGGTGGAATCCTGACAGAAGCAACGACCGATATTGAAAGTCGTAGCCTATCCTCGATTATTATTGGCATCGGCCTCAACTTAAGTGGCGACTTCAGTCAAGCGGAAGCCTCAACTCAGTCTGTTGCAGGAACTCTCTTTGGCCAGGAAATGCCGGCCGACTTCAATCCCAACCAAGTCATCCACGACTTCCTTAAGCAGCTGGCTTACTATATCCGTACCCTCTCTAACAAAACCTACCTACCCCACTATGAAGAACACCTACTGGGCGTCGGGCGCCAAGTCAGCTACCAACAAGCAGGACAAGAATTCACCGGTATTATCCAAGGTATCACCGACCAGGGCCACCTCTTGATTCAAGACCCTCACGGTCAAATCCGTACCCTCTTCAGCCAAGAAGTTCATTTTTCTAGTCAACAATTCGCTGATGATCTCGACTAAAGTAAAATCCCGCATCATAAGATGCGGGATTTTTTTATCATTTAGATTACCACATTGGGATCTTAGAGTTCTTGCTTAATTCTTCAATCTTCTTAGCGATTTCGTCTGATTGGAAGATTTCTACGACTTTCTTGTAGAGTTTGTTGTCTTTTTCAGACTCTTTAACGGCGATGATGTTCTTGTACTCATCTTTCAATTTTGCCTTGTCAGTTGCGTCAACGAAGAGAGCGTCTTTAACGGTTAAGTTAGCATCTGCTGCGTAGTTCCCGTTGATAACCGCTGCATCCACGTCTTTCAAGCTGCGTGCTGTTTGAGAAGCGTCCACTTCTTCGAACTTGATGTTCTTGTCGTTCTTGGTTACGTCGCTAACGCTAGCTAAAATACCTTTAGCATCGTCTACTTCAATCAAACCTGCTAATTCTAAGGTCAAGAGGGCACGACCTTGGTTGGTCACATCGTTAGGAATAGCGATTTTGGCACCATCTTTAGCTTTTAACTCATCCAAAGATTTAACTTTTTCTGAGTAAATACCTTGCGGTTCTACATAAGTGAAGCCGATATTTACAACTTTCCCCTTGTTAGCCTTGTTCCATTCTTCCAAGAAGATAATGTGTTGGAAGGCGTTGAGGTCCAATGACCCGTCTTCTACTGCCGCGTTTGGTAAGTTGTAGTCAGAGAAATTGGTAATTTCGATTTCGATACCTTCATCTTTTTTCGCTTTTTCTGCTACAGCTTGCCAGAGTTCCTTGTCAGCTTCACCGACAACCCCAACTTTTACTTTTTGGCCTTCAAATTCTTTGGCTGCTTGTGCAGTTGGGAAGCTAGCCCCAAAAACCAAACCTGCTGCAAGGGCTAGAGCCCCTAATTTTTTAACAAACTTTTTCATATTGCATGACTCCTTTATTAATTATTATTTGTTTGTGTCAATGATTGATGCTGGGCCTTAATGGCCGCTAGTTTTTCCGGATCCAATAGTAGCGCTAAGGCCGTATTAGCCAACAAGCTAGCAGCCACCGCTATGGAAGCATAACCCTTAGGGCTACCTGCTGCGGCTTTAAACTCCTCGGAATGGCCAGGAATTGGGCTGTCACTAATGGATACGGTAGGTTGAATGGTAGGCACAACTTGAGAGACATTGCCGACATCAGAAGAACCTAGCGAGTTACGCTTGCTTCTTTCGATTTCGGACTCATCAATACCATAATCGGCAACCTCTTGGAAGAAGAGTTGGTCGAAGAGTGGCGTTGGTACCACGTCATCCACCCAGTTCTGGAAGAGGCCAAACTTGTAGTCGCATCCCGTTGCTAGAGCCGCTCCTTTGACAATGTTTTCTACCTTTTGGTAGACACTTTCCAAGGTCTTGCGCTCAGCGGCTCTGAGATAGAAGCGACCTGACGCATATTCCGGAATGACATTGGCAGCCTGCCCGCCATTGGTGATAATACCGTGAATATTGACATCCTTGGTCAGATTTAAGCGTAAAGCATTAATGGAATTAAAAACTTGAATCAAAGCCTCCAAGGCGTTAATGCCCGCTTCCGGTGCCCCCGCTGCATGCGAAGCCCGACCAAAAAATTCAATGTCCACTGGCGCATTAGCCAAGAGCCGTAAGGTTGGCGCAAATTTGTGGGCTGGATGAGCACAAAGGGCGGCATCGACATCCTGGAAGAAACCTGCCTTGACATAGGAACCTTTGGCAGAACCGTTCTCTCCACCCTCTTCTCCAGGTGTTCCGTATACTCGGATTTCACCACCTAGGTCATCGATGACGGCTTTGAGGGCTACGGCCGCTAAGAGTGAGTAATTACCAAAGAGGTTATGCCCACAAGCGTGGCCAATACCTGGCAAGGCATCGTACTCGGCTAGGAAAGCCAAGACAGGACCAGGCTTGTTTGCCCGGTAGACCCCGACAAAGCCAGTCTCATGACCTGCAATGTTCTGGGTGACTTCGAACCCTTCTTGTCGCAATTGCTTAGCCAGTAAATCAGAAGCAAAGTATTCTGTGTTGCAGACCTCAGGTCGCTCATAAATGGCCTTGGCATGGTCTTGGTAAGTGGCTAATTTTTCCGCCACAACTGCGCGAATTCTATCTTTGTAGGCCTGGATCATTGGCCCACCTCCTTTTATTTCAAGGCTTATTTAGCACCGAAAGTTTCCCAAGCTGGTAAGAGTGAACCTTTAGAAACTTCTTCGATAACCTTCTTAGTATCTTCCGTTTGGTAAGCTTCTACAATTTTCTTGTAAGTGGCATTTTCTGCGTCTTTCTTACGCGCCACGATAATATTCACGTAAGGTTTTGAGCTTTTATCAACTGGCTCTAAGTAGATGGCATCTTTGGATGGAGTGTAACCTGCATCGACTGCTACCCCTGAGTTGATGATGGAAGCCGTCACGTCATCTAAAGCACGAGCAGTTTGGGAAGCATCTAACTCTTGAATCTTAAGGTTAAGCTTGTTTTCTTTAATGTCAGAAACGGTTGGTTTGTAACCTTTTGCTTCGTCTACTTTGATTAAGCCTGCTGTTTGCAAGAGGCGTAAGGCACGACCGCCGTTCGTTGGGTCAGAAGGAATCGCCACTGTGTCGCCTTCTTTCAAGTCTTTAATATCCTTGATTTTCTTAGAGTAAACCCCTAATGGTGCGTTAACGGTATTCCCGATAGAAACTAATTCTTGATCCTTATGCTCTTGTAAGTAGCTATCCAAGAAAATTTGGTGTTGGAAAGCGTTGAGGTCAATTGAGCCATCAGCCAAAGCCGCGTTTGGTTGGCTGTATTCTGTGAACTTAACATATTCAAGCTCGATGCCATCTTTGGCCAAGCGTTCTTTAACGTTGTCCCAAACTCGGGTGTCGTCACCGACTAAACCAAGTTTAACTTTTTCTGCTGCTTGTGCAGAAGTGGCAGGTGCTAGGACGCTAATCCCTAGGCTAACTGGGGTGATAATTGCAGCAAGTGTTTTAATCCATTTTTTCATTGAGTGTTCCTCCTAAAATTGTTAGTTAATTAGTGGGTGACGCGCTTTTCAATGCGTCGAGCAATAAATTGAGTGATGAAGACCAAGATTAAAATCAAGATGGTCGACATCAAGGTGACATCTGTCTGGAATCGGTTATAACCACGAGAGATAGCTAGGTTCCCTAGACCACCACCACCGACAGCACCTGCCATGGCGGTTAAACCAATTACGCTGATTAAGGTGAGGGCTGACGCGCGGACGATACCTGGCAAACCTTCTTTGAGATAAACGCGGAAGATAATGCCCCATGGGCTGGTTCCCATGGCTTGAGCGGCTTCTACAACCCCAGGATTGACTTCTAAGAGGGCGTTTTCGACCTGACGAGCGAAGAAGGGAATAACCCCTGCAATCAGTGGCACCAAGGCCGCCTTGGAACCAATTGTCGTACCTGCTAAGAAGCGAGTGGTTGTCGCTAAGAGAGCAACTAAGATAATAAAGGGAATGGACCGAAAAATGTTGACCAGTTGATCTAGAATTCGGTAGAACCAACGATTTTCCAGAATGCCTCCGTCGTGGGTGACAACCAGAACCACGCCAAGTAAAATCCCGAAGATACCAGACCAGAGAGCCGTCCAGAAGGTCATATAAAGGGTTTGTTGCGTGGCTTCTAAAAAGTCCTTAGGAATTTTAGCCACGTTTGGCATGATGGGCTCTAAACTAGCCCAAGCTTGGTTACTCCAAGTGCCAAGCTTATCTAAAAATTCTGCTAACCATGTTGCCATTAGTCTTTTGCACCTCCCTTATAGTCTTTGGCGCTGTGTGGACGCTTGAGGAACTTAAGGTTGACACCTTGTTCTTTGATGTAGGCGACGGCAGCTTCCTTATCGGCTTCTGCCCCTGCCAAGGTGACAATCAAATTCCCGATTGGCGTATTATCAATAATCTCGACATTACCATGCAAGATGTTGGCGGTGACATTGAAGAGACTGTAGAGTGTCACAATCAATGGCTCATCGGTTTCGTCGCCTAAGTAGGACAATTCTACTAACCATTCATCATCCTTAAGTTGAGAGAACTTAGGCTGGCTGAGAATGGTAGCTAAGGCCTGGTCTACATGGGTTGCGGTCCGAATGAAGTCGCGAGTTAGAGCTTGGGCTGGTTGGCTGAAGATTGGCACAACTGATCCGGCTTCAATGACTTCCCCATTTTCCATTACGGCTACCTTGTTACAGATTTCCTTGACTACTTGCATCTCGTGAGTGATTAAGACGATGGTCAAACCTAGTTTTTGGTTCAATTCTTTGAGCAAGTCCAAAATCTGCAAGGTTGTTTTAGGGTCGAGAGCACTGGTTGCTTCATCACAGAGTAGAATCTTAGGATTGCTAGCTAAGGCCCGCGCAATCGCCACCCGCTGCTTTTGCCCGCCAGATAATTGGCTCGGATAAGCTTCTGCCTTGTCAGCAATCCCTACTAGTTCAAGTAAGTCTAGAACTTTTTGCCGACGTTCCTTGCGAACTTGAGACCAGAACTTGAAAGGTGCGGTCAACTTCTCACCGGCCTTTCCAGACCATTTCCAAAAGGCCAAGGCCTGACCGACATGCTGGCCAAACTTGCGGAAGTTCTCACCATCATACTGGAGTGGGAAAGCCACGTTATTGAAGACTGTCCGACTGTGCATGAGGTTGAAGTGTTGGAAAATCATGCCGATTTTCTTACGTTCCTCACGTAAACGTCGACCGGACAGACCCTGAAGTGCTACCTTACCAACAGTCACTTGCCCGCCTGTTGGGCGTTGCAAGAGGTTGATGACCCGGACCAGGGTGGATTTCCCGGCACCAGAGTAGCCGACGATTCCGTAAATATCGCCTTCTTCGATTGTCAAATCAACGTCTTTGACTGCTTGGACCTGGCGGTCCTTCTGTCTAAATGTGACAGAGATATTCTTTAATTCTATCACCTATAATTCCTCCTTATTTCAAGGCTCATGGGTGGGTTAGAAAAAGCCCCCAAGGCGGCCTAGAGCCTACCTTGAGGGCGTCATGACGCGTTACCACCTCTTGTTCAGGCAATACTCACATATTGCCCCTTAGCGAGTATCCAGATTTGATACTCTTTGCTTTTAACGGTCGCACCGAGACTTGAATCAGCTTAAGCCACTCAAAATCTTCGCTCCATAGCCATTTTCATGTCGTTGCCTTGCTTCGTTCCACCACCCGAAGCTCTCTGTGAAGGCGAGGCGACCTTACTTACTATTTCATCGCATTATCTTATCTTAAAAAAAATAGCCCTCTCTACTAACTCTTGTTAGTAAAAGGACGATGTGATCGTGTTACCACCTTTTATTCAGAAGCCTATGCTTCCCTCTACCCAGCTGGCCTTACAGCGTAACTGGTATTCCTGGTAACGGGGGAATGACCCGAACACACCTACCTATCGGCGTATTTATCTCCCAGACCATCTTCATAACCTATTCGATAGTACCTTCCACCTGCCGGCACCTCTCTTGAATCGCTAGTTTTACTACTCTTCTGTTCAACGATATTTCAGATATGCCTCTACTATACCCAGATTTCAGCTAAAAGTCAAGCCTTTTATGATAAAATTCTGATGAAGAGGTGAGTTCTTCTCATTTTTACTTGGACTTTTTTCACCATGCTCTAGATTATGTCGGTCTATGTATGATAAACTAATAGATAGAAGTTAAGGAAGAAAGGGAAGTGCTCATCAGATGTCAACGCCACAAGTCAACCAAGGCCTGCTCGCCATTAAGCCGAGCCCTATCCGTAGTTTTAACGATCAAATCAGCAAAATCGAAGGCTTAATCCCCCTCACCATCGGGGAGCCAGACTTTCCAACACCCGATTTCATTAAGGATGCCGCCATTGAGGCTATCCGCAAAGACCTGAACGGCTATACCCATTCGCGTGGTCTCTTAGCCTTGCGCCAAGCTATTAGCGAGTTTCTAGAGCGTCACTATGAACTCCACTACAGTCCCGAAGAAGAAATCATCGTAACCGTGGGGGCAACCGAAGCTTTATTTGCTAGTCTGGTTGGCTTGCTTAACCCTGGCCAAAAAGTCATTGTGCCTGCACCTAACTATGTTATCTACGAAACGCAAGTTCGTCTTGCTGGGGCAGAACTCATTCGTCACGATGTCAGCCATAGTAACTTTAAGCTAGAGGCAGAAGAACTTAAGGCTCAGTTAGATAGCCATCCTGAGATTAAGATTCTGCTCTTGAACCATCCTTGCAACCCTACCGGCGTTACCTATAGTCGTGAAGAGTTAGAGGCTCTAGCCAATGTGGCCCGCCAATATGACCTCATGATTGTTTCTGATGAAATTTATAGCGAACTTACCTATTCTGATAAGCATGTTTCCATGGCGGAACTAGCTCCTGAGCGAACCATTCTGATTAACGGGACCTCTAAATTCTATGCCATGACTGGTTGGCGTTCTTGCTTTATAGCAGGGCCTAAGGACTATCTGAGCCAAATCTTTAAGGTCCACCAAGCAACCGTCAATACGCCACCATCCGTCTCACAATATGGTTCTATTGCTGCCTACCATTCAGGTGATGATAGTATTCATGAGATGCGTCAAGCCTATGACCAACGCCGCCAATTCCTGATTGGTCGTTTCCGCGAGATTGGCTACCAAACCTTGCTTCCAGAAGGCGCCTTTTACCTCTTCGTTAAAGTACCCGACTGGTTCCAAGGTGATGACTTCGCCTTCTGTCTGGCCTTGGCTCAAGAAGCTAAGGTTGGGGCAGTCCC
This sequence comes from Abiotrophia sp., assembly GCF_057275535.1. Taxonomy (NCBI): domain Bacteria; kingdom Bacillati; phylum Bacillota; class Bacilli; order Lactobacillales; family Aerococcaceae; genus Abiotrophia; species Abiotrophia sp. The sequence continues at coordinate 2,221 of NZ_DBHIRJ010000012.1, read as the reverse complement.
TGGCCAGTCTTTTGGACCTGGCGGATCAGGCTACTTCCGTATCAGCTATGCTGCCAGCCTAGAAAGATTGGCAGAAGCCATGAATCGAATTCAAGCCTTTACCCAAGAAAAGACTAAATAATCTTAAGGAGGAGCTTTTATGCCATTTATCCACGTTGAACTATTAGAAGGTCGTAGCCCTCAAGCCAAAGAAGCCATGGCCAAAGAAATTATTGAGGTCGTGTCCAAACATAGTGGTGCGCCTACCGAACGCATTCACGTTGTCTTTCAAGACATGAAGAAAGAAAACTATTTCCACAATCCTAAATAGACAGGTAGACTGGCTGAGGTAATTCCTCAGCCTTTACCATTAGCTAATTGAAGGAGGCACTAAGATGAAGAAGAATCTTGCAATTATTGGGGGCGGAATCGTCGGAGCGACAGCGGCCTACTATGCCCTCAAAGAAGGCCACACTGTCACCCTCTATGAAGACGGCACCGGCCAAGCAACCAAGGCGGCCGCAGGCATTATCTGTCCCTGGTTTACTTTGCGCCGTAACAAACCCTGGTATTATCTGGTTTCTCAAGGAGCTGAGTTTTACCGGCGATTCATGGCGGATTTGGCTGAAGATGGCTTGAATACCGATCTAATTTTCCAAGAGGTTGGCGCTTTACTGGTTCGTAAAAATGAAAGCTCTCTAAGGCGTGACCAGGAGCGCGCGCAAGAACGCAGACCTGCTTCTCCTTCAATTGGTAACCTGACTAGTCTGTCCGCTCAAGAAGCCATGGATAAATTTCCACTCCTAGAGACCTCTTATCCAGCAAGTTTTGTCTCTGGTGGGGCGCGACTGGATGGTGCAGCTCTCATTCAAGAACTTCATGGCTTGATTCCAAAACTAGGTGGCAAGCTGATTCATGGACAAGCTCAGCTTGTAGCTGATGGTGATCAGCGGGTTTCTGTCTTAGGACCAGATAAGGATACAAAGTCCTACGATGCTATTTTGTTAGCCTGTGGTGCTTGGTTACCACACATCTTAGAGCCACTCGGCTATGAGGTTGCCATTAGCCCACAAAAGGGACAACTCTTTAGCGTCTATCAACCTGACTGGGCGGGGAATACTTGGCCGGTGGTCATGCCTCCCGGTAAATTTGACATCATTCCTTTCCAGAATGGCGAGCTCGTTATTGGCGCTACTCATGAGAACGACCGGGGTTATGATTTAAATATTGAAGCCGAAAGATTGGCTGAACTACAGGAACGTGCTAGCAGCATGCTACCTTTCTTGTCAGAACAAGTTGCTTACCACCAGGTTAAAGTGGGCATACGTGCCTATACACCGGATTATGCTGTATTAGTAGGGCCTGTCCCAGAACTGAATTCTGTTTGGGCCGTTAGTGGGCTAGGTTCTTCCGGTCTAACAAGTGGGCCCTTCCTAGGTTCTCAATGGGTCAAGCATGTCAGCAAAGGACATTGCGACTTGGATCAAAGCCTTTATCCAATTGAGTCCTACATTAAAAAAGTCTAAGAATTAGCCCTTTTTCACTACACAAATTAGTCTAAACATGTTATGATTAGTAGATGAAAGGAGGGGAATTTCGAATGAAAAAAATCTTTGAAGAATTCCGTGGCTTTATTGCCAAAGACAATATTGTAACTTTAGCCGTTGCTGTGATCTTGGGGGGTTCCTTCTCAAGTATCGTAACTAGTTTGGTAAATGATATCTTCATGCCAATTCTCGTTGCTGTAACTGGTCAAGCTACTGTTTCTGGTATCTCATTACGCATTGGGAATACTTACCTAGCTGTGGGTAACTTCTTACAAGCGGTTATTAACTTCGTTATCATTGGTTTCTTGTTATTCATGACTTTAAAGGCTTTAGGGAAGGCTCAAGGCAAAGACTTGATCAACCCACCTGCGCCACCTGCAGGTCCAAGCGAAAAAGACTTATTACAAGACATCTTAAACGAATTGAAGAAAGAAAAATAAGACTTTCGCTTAGAGCTGTCTCGCAAGAGATGGCTCTTTTTTCTATTGCCCAATACATCATATATGATATATCGGGCAAATAAAAAAAGAAGTATCTGACGATACTTCTTGATAAGCCACTTGCCGGGCTTGAACCGGCGACCTCATCCTTACCATGGATGCGCTCTACCTGCTGAGCTAAAGCGGCAATATAAAATTATACTCCGCAAGTAGGGCTCGAACCTACGACATCATGATTAACAGTCATGCGCTCTG
>NZ_DBHIRJ010000011.1:0-67644 GCF_057275535.1 Abiotrophia sp. | reverse complement strand
AATCCTTTGGTTAGTCGTTCTTTTATTTATTGTCTAACTTTTTGGGGTCAGTACAGAAACCGGGCTTTTTCTTTAGGCATAGAGCTTGCGCCAATCGTAGGGAGCCAAACTTTTGACTCGTTTAAAGGCAGCAGAAAAGTTAAATTGATTAGCATAACCGACTTGTTGGGCAATAGATTGGATGGATAATTGACGATTAGTTAAGAGCTGGCAGGCAATATTCATGCGGTAGTTAAGAATGAATTGAGAAGGAGTTAAGCCCATTTCCTGTTTGAATAACTTGCTAAAGTAATTGCGATTCAGGTTGCAATGTTGTGCGATATCATCAATCGAGATAGACTCGGCAAAATGATCTTGAATAAAACGAATGGCCTCGCGAACATAAAAGTTGTGAACATCATTCTGAGGTAGCAATCGCGTATGATTAGAGTAACGAATCAGGGCATCCATGACTAGGTAGAGTTGGCCAATTAAGAAAGACTCATGTTGCTTAGGGTTATTAATTAGTTGCATGAGGGGTGCCATGATGTTATCTTGTACAGTCTGTTGCTTAGGTTTAAAGAGATAATTAGAAGTATTAAAGCCCGCTTCCTGTAAGAAGTGCTTTGCTTTTAGCCCATTAAACTCAATCCAACAATAGGTCCAAGGGTCGGATTCATCCGCTTCATACGCACAAATGCAGTCAGGTGTCATCAAGAAACCCTGCCCAGCAGAGAGTGTTTGTGCCTTCTGGCCTACCAGAGAAAAGCGCCCTTGGCCAGATAGAATGTAATGGAAGAGATAGTTATGGGTTTGCGTGGGCCCCATGCGATGCAAGGGGGCGCAAGCCTCGCGACCAAATTGAATAGGATAAAGTTCAATAGACGTTTTGTTGTGGAAGACATAGAATTCTGCTTGGCTCATAGGGATCCTCCTTTTCTCAATTATAGTAAACGCTTTAAAGTTTAGTCAAGCATAACATTTGTATAGGGGTTATTATATATCCGAATTAGAGTTTATGTTTTAAAAACGAATAGATAAAGTGATGAATAACTATTCGAAAGCGTTATCTAAAATGGTATAGTTAAGCTATCAAATACAAAAGGAGTGTTCTCAATGGACAAAAAGTTGTGGCATAAATCGTCTCTTACAGCCTTAGTGCTAGCCTTGGTTTTAACTGTAATAGTAGGGGTGTTTGGTCAAGCCAAAGTCGCTCAGGCGGCCCAAACAACCATTACCTACGGAATTTGGGATTCTCGACAAGAACCTGGTTTGCGGAAATTAGCAGATGAGTTTGAAGCAGCCAATCCTGATATTAAAGTAGACATTCAAGTAGCGGGTTGGGGAGAGTATTGGACCATGCTAGAAGCAGCGGCTACTGGTGGCTCGCTCCCTGACGTTTTCTGGATGCACTCTAACGAAATCTATAAATATGGAGCCAATGACCAACTCTTAGCTTTAGATGACCTTATTAAGGAAGCTGGAATTGATATGAGCAAGTTTCCAAAAGGGTTAGTTGATATTTACAATGTGGAAGGTAAGCAATATGGGATTCCAAAGGATTTCGACACTATTGCTCTCTGGTATAACAAGAAGTTGTTTGATGAGGCAGGTGTCAAATATCCAGATGCTAACTGGACCTGGGATGACCTCAAGGAAGCTGCAAAAAAATTAACTAATAAAGAAAAAGAACAGTATGGGATAGCCACATTCTTAACCAACCAAGAAGGGTACTATAATTTCGTATTCTCAAATGGTGGTCAAATCATCAAGGATGGCAAAAAGTCTGGCTATGCAGATCCTAAAACAATTGAAGGTTTAGAATATTTCTTCAGCTTCGCACATGAAGGGTTATCTCCAGTCTTATCCAAAGACGGTGATGCTAAGGCCTATCTAGAAAATGGCAAAGCGGCAATGGCGCTATTCGGCTCTTGGCAGCTCAATGGCTTCTTAGATAATGATTACTTACGGGAAAATTTTGATGTTGCCCCTCTTCCTAAGAAGGATGGTAAATCTGTTTCTGTATACAATGGTTTAGCCAACGTTATCTCAGCTAACACACCAAATAAAGAAGCTGCTTGGAAATTCGTTCAATTCCTTTCTAGTCCTGAAACTCAGAAGAAGGCTTCTGAATTAGGGATTGCTATTTCTGCTTATGAAGGTTCTGCAGACGCTTGGGTGAAAGTAGCACCAAAGATGAATTTGAAGGTTTACATTGATGCCATTGAGACGGCTCAAGTTCGTCCATATACCCATGAGACAACAAAATGGGAAGAGAAGGCCTATGAGATTCTTAAAGCAGCCTATACGGGCGAGCGTCCAGTAAAAGAAGCTGCAGAAGAAGCAGCTAAAGTGATGGATGAGATTATAGCTGAAGAACAATAATGAAGAGGTGGGAAGGATGTTAAGTCACAAGAAGAAAAATTGGCTCTGGGGATATGGATTTATAGCACCAACCATTATTGGATTATGTGTGCTCAACATCTTTCCCGCAATTCAGACCTTCTATCTTAGCTTCCATAAATCGGGAGCGTTTGGTAAAGGGGATAAGTTTGTTGGGTTGAAGAATTATGAGAAACTTTTAAGTGATCCACAGGTTTGGCAAGCAACATGGAATACGCTCAAGTATATGCTATTAGTCGTACCTCCAACCATATTGATTGCGCTAGTCTTGGCTGTATTGCTTAATGGCAAAGTCAAAGGAAAAAACATCTACCGGACTATCTACTTCTTACCAATGGTCGCAGCTCCGGCTGCCGTTACCATGGTTTGGCGTTGGCTTTATAATACAGACTTTGGTTTGATTAACACGTTATTGAAACAAGTTGGTATGGGGCCAGTCAAATGGACTGAAGATCCGACTGTCGCAATTTATGCGGTGGCGATTATCGGTATTTGGTCCTCTATTGGATATAGCATGGTTCTACTACTAGCTGGTCTTCAAGAAATTTCCAAGGATTTCTATGAGGCAGCGACAATTGATGGTGCATCGAAATTGGAGCAGCTAGTGAAAATTACTATACCACTTTTATCTCCACAGATTTTCTTTGTCCTAGTGACCAGTATTATTTCGGCTCTTCAAGTTTTCGACGTTATTTATATGATGATTGAACCAAGTAACCCTGCTTACGATAAGACGGTATCCTTGGTGTATCTCTTCTATAATGCAACTTTCAAGTATTCAGATAAAGGATATGGCTCAGCTATTGTCATCTTCTTGTTGGCAATCATCATGGTGATTACGGTTGTGCAAATGCGATTGCAGAAAAAATGGGTTAATTATATGGAGGGGTAACAATGTCTAAGAATATCGTATCGAAATTGATGGTGCATCTGATTCTGATTGCCGTTGTTATCAGCATGTTGATGCCCTTTATATGGATGATCTTAACATCATTTAAGACCACAACAGAAGCTACCCAGTTAGATCCTTTCGTGCTCTTCCCGGCTCAGTGGCGATTAGACGCGTATTCAGAGGTGATGAGAAATACAAATTTTCCTATCCTGTATTTCAACACTTTTGTATTGGTTGCCTTTCGAGTAATCTGCGGTTTGCTTTTTTCCGCGATGGCGGCATATGCTTTTGCGCGCCTGGAGTTTCCCGGGCGAGACTTTCTATTTGGTTTAGTATTATTCCAAATGATGATTCCATCGCAAATTTTCATCGTGCCCCAATATTTAATGGTAGATAGCATGGGAATGCGCAATACACTCTTTGCCCTAGTTTTCCCAGGATTAGTATCTGCCTTCGGGACTTTTCTATTGCGACAGTTCTTCATGGGCTTGCCAAAGTCGCTCGAAGAATCGGCGCTCTTGGATGGAGCTAATGTAGGACAGACTTTCTTTTCTATCATGTTGCCATTAGCAAAATCAGGGATGGTGGCGCTGGGGATTTTTACCGCCTTGTTTGCCTTCAAGGAATTGATGTGGCCTTTAATCATCAATACGCAAGCAGATATGGCAACTTTATCTTCAGCCTTGTCTAAGATTCAAGGCGCTTATACTGTGAACTATCCACAATTGATGGCAGCATCTGTTTTGTCTATCTGGCCTATGGTAGTAATCTATGCCTTCTTCCAACGTCAATTTATTCAAGGAATTGCGACTACTGGGGGCAAACTCTAATTCTTTGAAAGGAGCACATAAACAATGGAAGTTATTTTCGATAGTAGTCAACAAGTCTTCCACCTACGCAACCAGAAGCTGTCGTATCTGATTCAGTTGGAACGTTTTGGTTATGTCACTCATCTCTATTTTGGCCAGCGCTTGGAACATTACAGTGGCATAGCGACTTATCCACGGATTCATCGCGATTTTGAAGTGGAGTCGGTCGAGTTTGGAGCAGATGTACGTGATTTTTCTGTTGGGAATTTGCTTTATGAATATAGTCAATATAATCGTGGGGATTTCCGGCACCCGGCCCTAGTCTTACGTCATGCTGATGGTTCCACGGTCAGTGATTTTCGGTATGACCATCATGAAATTGTGGCGGGCAGTCCAACCTTGGAAGGTCTCCCTCATGCGAAAGTAGAAGAAGGCCAAGAGGCCGTCACCCTCAAACTCTACCTTAAAGATGTACTTAAATCGCTAGAACTCGTCCTTTCTTATACGATTTTTGAGGACCAAGCAGTAGTGGTGAGATCAGTCGCTCTTCACAATAAGGGCAGTGAGACAAGCCGGATTGAGAAAATTTCCAGTTTTCAATTGGATTTGTCGCCACGGCAAGCAGAACTTATCCACTTAAACGGTACCTGGGCTCGGGAACGATTCGTGGAGCGTGAGGCCATCCATCACGGCATCAAAGTTCTAGATAGTAAACGAGGAACGAGCAGCCACCACCAGAGTCCTTATATGGCCATCGTAGCGCCTGAGACGACTGAACATTTAGGTCAGGCTTTGGGTGCCCAGCTCATTTACAGTGGCAGCTTCGAGTTGTCTGTTCAGATAGACTCCTATGATCAAATTCGGCTTCAGGCAGGCATACAATCGCTAGGATTGGATTGGGAGTTAGCTCCTGGGGAAAGCTTCCAAACTCCACAGGTTGTCTTAGCTTATAGTAATCGTGGTTTGAATGGCTTATCCCAAGCTTACCATGATTTTGTCAGTCAGCATTTGATTCCGAGCCGCTTCCGTGGTGTGGAAAGACCGATTCTCATAAATAACTGGGAAGCAACCTATTTTGACTTTGATCAACCTAGATTGCATGCCTTGATTGACCAAGCAGCTGATCTTGGGATTGAGCTCTTCGTCCTAGATGATGGTTGGTTTGGGCAACGCAACCACGATAATAGTTCGCTGGGTGATTGGTTTGAACAGGAAAGTAAATTGCCACAGGGCTTGGTAGGTTTATCGGATTATGTCCATGGAAAAGGGATGAAGTTTGGACTCTGGTTTGAACCTGAGATGATTTCAGAAAATAGTAATCTCTTTCGAGAGCATCCTGAGTGGGCCATCCAGACACCTGGTCGAAGTTTGACACCTGGTCGTCAGCAGTTAGTCTTGAATATGGCCAATCCAGATGTCCGAGAAAACCTCTTCCAACAGATTAGCAAAATCCTGGATCAAGTACCGATTGACTATATCAAGTGGGATATGAACCGTCATCTTACTGAAGTCTATGCTCTAAATTTACCTGGCCAAGCTCAGGGACAGGTAGCTCATCGTTATACTTTGGGTGTCTATGATCTCATGGAACGGTTGACTAAGGCCTATCCTCACATTCTATTCGAAAGTTGTTCAGGTGGGGGAGGTCGTTTTGACTTAGGCATTCTCGCCTATATGCCACAAACCTGGACTTCGGATAACACGGATGCTGTAGAGCGCCTGAAGATTCAGTATGGGACTTCCATGATGGTGCCGCAGCACACCATGGGAGCTCATGTATCCGCAGTGCCTAACCATCAAACACACCGTGTGACGCCTCTCGCAACTCGGGCTCAGGTCGCATACTTTGGTGACTTTGGTTATGAGCTCGATTTAACCAAACTGCCAAAAGAAGAGCTTGAAAGCATCCGACAACAAGTGAACTTCTACAAGCGACATCGTGCTCTCTTCCAGTTTGGTCGCTTTAGTCGCCTGCTAAGTCCTTTCCAGGATAAGCTGACAGCCTGGATGGTGGTTAGCCCAGAGCAAGATCAGGCAATAGTCTTGTTGGCTCAGACTCTAGCTCAAGCTTCCATGCCTTTGCAGGTGCTTAAGTTACAGGACTTGTGCCCAGAAAGGCGCTATCAAGTGAAGTCAGAGGAGCAGGAATTTGTTGCCACTGGGGCAGAACTGATGCAAGTAGGCTTCTATGTCTTTCCACAATTGGTGGGTGACTATGCAAGCCGACTCTACCACGTCAAGGCATTAGTAGATTAAGAATTAGACATTCAGCACCTGGTTTCAGGTGCTGTTTTTTTAGGTCTTGAGGTAAAAATAAACTTCCCATTATATCATATATGATATAATGGGAAGTTTTTCTAATTAGCCGTTTTCTAAGAAATACTTAAATTTTCACGCTTAGCAGTCAAAATTCATAAGAAATTCGTAATTTTCCAGTATAATAAGGGACATGAATGAAGTAATGAGGTGATCATAATGGCCAGTCAAGCAAGTTTTAGAAGCCGTCTTTGGCAAGGCTTCAAAGGCATCTGGCGGTATTACCGTGGCTGGAAATGGTTAATCCTTATCGGCATGTCAATCATGCTAGTCATGTCGACCTACCTGGTTTTTATCGCTAAGACGACCAATGTGGCTATGCTACAAGATGCACTCAAGACGGTTACGACCATCTATGATAAGAATGACCAAGAAGCTGGGACACTGAGTGCCCAGAAGGGAACTTATATAAGTTTAGACCAGATGTCTACTACTATCCGTGAAGCGGTGGTGGCAACGGAAGACAAGCGATTTTATCAGCATAACGGATTTGATGCCCAAGGGATAGGGCGCGCTCTAGTGCGATTTGTAATCAATCGTAATACCTCTGGCGGGGGCGGCTCGACCTTGACCCAACAATTGGTTAAAAATGCCTTCTTGACCCTAGACCAAACCTTGCAACGTAAGCTTAAGGAATTCTTCCTAGCCTTGGAAGTCGAGAAGCAATTCAGTAAAGACCAGATTCTAGAGATGTATCTCAATCATGCCTACTTTGGTAATGGAGTCTGGGGTGTCGAAGATGCCTCGCAACGTTATTTTGGTCACTCGGCAGCTAGCCTGTCTTGGAATGAGGCAGCGGTTCTGACAGGTATTCTCAAAGGACCATCGCTTTTTAACCCTATTGATGACTACGAGGCGGCAATCGAACGCCGTAACGTAGTGGTTGGTCTCTTGGAACAGGAGTCAGTGATTGATAGTCAAACGGCGCAGTCAATTAAATCTTCGGGTATTGAACTTCATGATGCCTATGTGGCTAAGGAGCAGGACCAATATCCGGCCTATTTCGATGCGGTGTTAGATGAGGCGGTAGCTGAAACAGGGATTCCTGAAGCGGACTTGCTAGCTAAGGGCTATAAGATTTATACCTACCTGAATCCTGAATATCAAAATGCCTTGGATTCAGCCTATCAAGTGCAGGGGATTTTCCCAGATGATAATACGGGCACCCCCTTAGTACAGAGTGCCTCAGTTGTGGTAGAACCTTCAACAGGTGGTGTGATGGCCATCTACGGTGGGAGAGGTGATTACGTTCACCGTGGTTTTAACCGGGCAACTGACATGAGACGCTCGCCAGGTTCTACAATCAAGCCACTAGCGGTTTATGAGCCAGCGCTTGAAGCAGGTTATAAAATTAATAGTCAGGTACCTGACCAGGTAAGAGCCTATGGTAACAATCATTATGCACCCGAGAACTATGATCGTCAGACGGATCCATCTGGTCAAGTCGCACTCTATTATGCCTTGGCCCAAAGTAAAAACACTTCAGCTGTCTACTTGATGGATCAGTTAGGAATAGGCAAGTCAGTGCAAAAGTTAGATCAATTTGGTCTCAAGATTCAAGCTCAAGACCAACAACTCACCTTGGCCTTAGGCGCCCTCAGCCAAGGAGTATCGCCTTTGCAGATGGCCAGTGCCTATGCAGCCTTTGCCAACAAAGGGATTCGTAATGATAGCTACTTAATTCGTCAAATTAAAGACGCCAGTGGCCATATTATCTATCAGAATACTCGCCCAACTAAATATATGGTAATGACACCACGAGTAGCAGCCGACATGACCAGCATGATGTTGGAAACTTATGGCGGTAATGGGACCGGTTATGGTGCCGGACCTAGTTTTGGTCAAATCGCGGGTAAAACGGGGTCAACGGAAGTATCGGACGGTAACATGGCAACTCGTGATAAATGGATGATTGGCTATACACCAGATTTTGTTATTGCTTCTTGGGTAGGCTTAGATAAGTCTGGGGAGCAATCACTGGATGACTTAATGCCTAGCGGTATGCGCCAGCTCTTCTCTATTCAGACTACTAATCTCATGTCGGCATCGCCACAGACTTCATTTGGTCTAGAAATGGCTTCGCAGATGACAACTGATACCAACCCAATTGCTGATGTAGTTCAGCACTATAATGTTGGAGAAACCATTGATCAGGGAGCCAAATGGGTTAACCAAAATGCGGGTAATCTATGGGACGACATTGTCTTCACCACCAAGGAAGCTGTGCGTGGTGTGGGTGATTGGTGGCGCTCGATTGACTGGCCATTTTAAGCTAGATAGTTAGAGAAAGCAGGGGCCTCGGTCCTTGCTTTTTGCTGGCTAGGGGGATAAAATAGAAAATGAGTTTTGTGTCTTAAATTCTATGATGCGTTTGTCTTATTAGGTCCATCTGCAGGCCTATTTATTAGCTTAATGAAGCCAAAATTTTGAAGTTGAAGGAGTCTCTTTATGACCTTACGAAGTAAACTAGCGACTGGTATTGGTCGCTTAACCCGCTGGGCCTTAACGACCTTTACCAGTGGAGGTTCTAGCCTACCTGGTAAATTAGCTCTAGCCCTAGATCCAAATCTTCTAGCCGAGTTGGCTAAGAACTATGATGTCGTCATTATTACTGGTACTAATGGTAAGACCTTAACGACAGCACTAACAGTGCACGCCTTAGCTCAGTCTTACGACCACATCCTGACTAATCCAACAGGTTCTAACATGAAGCAAGGGATTGTATCTACCTTCCTGTCTGCACCTGCCTTACCTAAAGGGCAACGAGGTGTAGCTGTTCTGGAAGTCGATGAGGGCTCCCTTAAACACGTGGTTAAGGCACTGGCTCCTAAGGCTTTTGTCCACACTAACGTTTTCCGGGACCAAATGGACCGCTATGGCGAAATCTATACTATTTATAAACTCATGGCGGACGCTGCTAAGCAGGTGCCAGAAGCGACTGTGATTGCCAATGGAGACTCTCCTCTATTTAATTCAGTGGCTTTGCCTAATCCTCGAGTATACTTCGGTTTTGATCATGAAGAGGACCATGAGGTAACGCCTCACTATAATACGGATGGTATTCTCTGCCCAGAATGCCAGCATATCCTTCGTTATCATAGCAATACTTATGCCAACTTAGGGAAATACTATTGCCCGCATTGTGGCTTCAAACGTCCAGATTTAAATTATCGCGTGACGGCTCTGGAAGAATTAGCGCTGACTCATTCGCGTTTTGCCATTGAAGGACATGAATATGCTATTCCAGTAGCAGGGCTCTATAATATCTATAATGCCTTAGCAGCCTATAGTGTGGCTCGTGAATTTGGTGTATCTCCTGAGGCCATTGAAGCTGGCTTTAAGCAAGCAGAGCGGGTGTTCGGCCGTCAAGAGTTCTTTCAAGTAGGAGATAAGAAAGTTTTACTTAATTTGGTTAAGAATCCAGTCGGCTTGGATCAGGTCTTAGCGCTTATTAAATTAGATCCTGAACCTTATAATTTAGTGGCCATTCTCAATAACCGCTATGCGGATGGGACAGACGTCAGCTGGATTTGGGATGGTCATTATGAACAGATGGTTGATTTTCCAATCCAAGAAGTCTATACAGCAGGGATGCGGGTTAAGGATATGACCAAGCGTCTTGAGGTAGCAGGGCTTGATTCAGAACGCATCCATGAGTTAGATAGTCTTGAGGCGGTTGTTGCGGCTATCGAAGCGAGCACGACACCACATATTCATATCTTGGCTACCTATACCGCCATGTTAGATTTACGTAAATTACTAGTAGCCAAGGGCTACCTGAAACAATAAAATGGGAGGGCTAGATTGAATGAAAACTTTACGAATCTGCCATCTCTATGGCAATCTCTTGAATACCTATGGAGATAATGGTAATCTCCTCATGCTGCAATACCATGCCAAACAAGCCGGCTATCAAGTAGAAACAAAATTGGTCAGTCTAGGTGATGATTTTAAGGCGGATGACTACGATATCGTCTTTATCGGTGGTGGTCAGGATTACGAGCAGGGGATTATTGCGCGCGATATTGGCCGTCTAAAGGATGAATTAGAGCGTTATATTGAATCAGATGGTGTCTTGCTTGCCATTTGTGGTGGCTTCCAATTTTTGGGTCAATACTATATGACAGCAGAAGGGCAGAAAATTGAATGCCTAGGTATTTTTCCCCATAAGACAGAACGCCAAGAAGGCACTCGCTTCATCGGGGATATTGAAATCTATGATGAAGTCAATCAAGTGACTTATTATGGCTTTGAAAATCATAATGGGGTGACCACGCTAGGTCCCAATCAAGCACCGCTTGGTCGCGTAGTGACCGGTCATGGGAACAATGGCCAAGACAAAACCGAGGGTATGCACTATCGCAATACTTATGGTAGCTATTTCCACGGCCCGCTTCTAGTACGGAATGAAGGTTTAGCAAAACATTTGGTAGCATTGGCTATTGCCAATCATGAAGCTAAGAAGGCTTCAAAAGTCTGAGCCAGCTATAAAGGATTAAAGAGAGACTAGTTGCCTAGTCTCTTTTCTTGTGCCTTAAGTAAGAGGTGATGGCGGATCTCTGAAGAAATTTCACAAAAATAATCTCAGGATGTAGGTAATTAAATGAGAAGTTCGTGATAACTATTTACTAGCTTTGACTTCTGTGTTTGTCCTTCTAAGGATTATTTTCAGAAAAATGAAAAACTACCTTGCAATAAGATTAGAAATAAGTTAAAATTATGGCATCCTAAAAAGAAACGAGGTATCTCTATGACGAATGAAAAGACCAAATCGTCTGCCTATAATTTTATAAACAATGTATTGAATGGGACAGCCATTGCTATCGTAGTAGCTTTGATTCCTAATGCAGTCTTGAAGGCTGCCCTCACAGCCCTTCAGAGCAATTACCCTGCCATTAAGCCATATTTAGTGGACTACTTAAATATTATTACCATCTTCCAGTTCTTCATTCCTGTTATGGCGGGGTTCTTGATTGCACATCAATTCAATATGAAGCCAATGCAGATGATTGCGGTCGGTGGGGCTACCTTTATCGGGTCCGGTGCTTGGAAAGCGGTAGAAGCTACTATCGGTGACAAGACAGGCCAAATATTCCAACTTGCTGGGACCGGGGACTTAATTAATGCCATGGTAACGGCAGCCCTTGCGGTAGCGGTAATCCAATTAGTGGGTCATCACTTCGGTGCGCTAGAAATTATCCTTTTACCAATTGTAGTAGGTTCCGGGGTAGGTTTACTTGGCTACAAGCTTCTTCCTTATGTTAAACAAGTGACAGATACGATTGGTCACGTAATTGAAACCTTCGTACAATATCAACCATTCGTAATGAGTATCTTAATTTGTATGTCTTTTGCTATCTTAATCTTAACCCCAATTTCAACCGTCGCAATCGGCTTAGCCATTTCATTATCCGGCCTATCAGCTGGGGCGGCCTCTATGGGGGTCGGGACTACGGCTCTGTACTTAGTCTGGGCAACTCATAAGAAGAATAAGCCAGGTGTTCCAACTGCAATTGCTTTAGGTGCTATGAAAATGATGATGCCTAACTATCTGACTCACCCTATTATGTCAGCCGGGCTTCTCTTATCTTCAGCTATTACAGCTGTTTTGGTCCCAGTCTTTAACTTAACAGGGACGCCACAAACCTCTGGTTTCGGTTTAGTTGGTTTGGTTGGTCCAATCGCTTCCTTACCAAGTTTAGGAAATAACTTCTTGCTAATGCTCCTAATCTGGGTGGCTGTGCCAGCAGTTGTGACTTTCCTAGTTCACTTCCTCTTCACCAAAGTCTTGAAACTCTATGATGAAGAAATTTTCGTATTCAAAGGTTCTAACTAATCTCATTATTATATTGGAGGAATAGACAATGACAACACCAGAACAAATGGATTGGAATAACTTAGGTTTTGGCTATACTGATACGGGAAAACGTTACCGTGCGTACTACCGTAATGGTGCTTGGGAAAAGGGTGGCATTACAGAAGATGCCACCATTACCATGAGTGAAGCGGCTAACGTTTTACACTATGGTCAAACATGTTTTGAAGGTTTGAAGGCTTACCGCACCAAATCTGGTGAAATTAACCTTTTCCGCGTTGATCAAAATGCGGCGCGTATGCGCCGTTCTGCTGAGCGTCTTTTGATGCCGGCTTACCCAGAGGATTGGTTTGTTGAAGCAGTTAAAGAAGTGGTAGCAGCTAATGCGGATTGGGTGCCACCTTATGAATCAGGCGCGACACTTTATATCCGTCCTTTCCTCATCGGCTTAGGTGCATCAATTGGGGTTTCACCTGCAGATGAGTACCTCTTCGGAATTTATGTATCTCCTGTAGGTGCCTACTTCAAGGGTGGCTTAACGCCAAGTAACTTTGTTGTATCGGATTATGACCGTGCAGCGCCACAAGGGACAGGGGCTGCTAAGGTAGCAGGTAACTATGCTGCCAGCCTCTATCCAGGTAAGAAGGCTAAATTAGATGGATATACTGACGCTATCTATTTGGACCCAGCAACCAAGACTAAGATTGAGGAGGTTGGGGCAGCTAACTTCTTCGGGATTACTAAAGATAACAAATTCGTTACGCCATTATCTCCTTCAATCTTGCCATCTATTACCAAGTATTCACTCTTATACTTAGCCAAAGAACGCTTGGGCTTGGAAGTAGAAGAAGGCGATGTGTATGTTGATCAATTAGATCAATACGTAGAAGCTGGCGCTTGTGGGACGGCTGCCGTTATCAGCCCAGTTGGCTCAATCACAGTTGGTGATAAGAAGTATGTCTTCCATTCTGAAACAGAAGTGGGGCCAATCACTAAACGTCTTTATGATGAATTAGTGGGCATCCAATACGGAGATGTTGAAGCTCCAGAAGGCTGGATTCAAAAAGTACCAGTTAAATAATCAGGATTAAGGGGCAGGAAGTCAAGTTCCTGTCTTTTTGTTATGGAAAAATTATAGGTTCAGAAGGATAGAATTTTAGATGGGCTGAGCTAGCTAGCTTTGCTGATTCTTTGATTGACTATTGAGCTCTTTTCCCTTATCATTACTAGTTGGGACAGTGAAATTTGCGCTTAAAAATACCCAAGAAAGGATGCTTAGTGTGGCACAGTTTTATTTTAAGTATGGCGCCATGAATAGTGGGAAATCGATTGAGATTATTAAGGTGGCCCATAACTACGAAGAACAAAATAAACCGGTTGAACTTTTTACCAGTGCCATTGATACGCGCGTTGAGGTAGGGATTGTCAATAGTCGGGCTGGTTTCCAACGCCAGGCTACGCCTATTACGGAGGATATGGATCTATTCGAAACCATTAAGTCCTTGACACCTAAGCGTTATTGCATCTTGATTGACGAATCGCAATTTCTCAGCAAAGAACACATTTTGCAGCTAGCGCGAGTAGTGGATGAACTTGATATTCCAGTCATGTGCTTTGGCCTCAAAAATGACTTCACCAATGAACTTTTTGAAGGGTCAAAATATCTCTTGCTCTACGCTGATAAGATTGAAGAAATTAAAACCATCTGTTGGTTCTGCCACCGCAAGGCCATAATGAATTTGCGGATTTCAGATGGCAAGCCTGTTTATCAAGGTGAACAAATTCAAATCGGGGGCAACGAGTCTTACTACCCGGTTTGCCGTCGCTGTTACAAGAATCCTGGATTAATTAAGTAAAGGAGACCACTATGTTTGAACAATTGGATGCCCTCATTTTTCGTTTTGAGGAATTACACGAATTACTCAGTGACCCAGAAGTCATCTCGGACTCCAAACGTTTGCGGGAACTGACCATTGAAGAAGCTGACCTGAGCCCTAAGGTAGCAAAAATTAAACGCTACAAGCAGGTCCAACAAGAAATTAAGGATACTGAAGAGATGCTAGGCGAAGGCCTAGACGCTGATATGGCTGAATTGGCTAAAATGGAATTGGCTGAATTGAAGGCTGAAAAACCTCGTTTAGAAGAAGAAATTAAGGTTATGATGTTGCCTGAAGACCCAAATGATGGCAAAAACATCATCATGGAAATCCGCGGGGCAGCGGGTGGGGACGAAGCCCAGCTCTTTGCTGGTGATCTTCTCAATATGTATACGCGATACGCTGACAGCCAAGGTTGGAAGGTTGAAGTATTAGATGCTAATATTACCGGTATCGGGGGCTATAAGGAAGTCAGCCTCATGATTACCGGGCATAAGGTTTATAGCAAGCTTAAGTTTGAGAACGGAGCCCACCGTGTGCAACGGGTGCCGGAAACAGAATCTCAAGGTCGTGTGCATACCTCTACCGCAACTGTAGTCGTGATGCCTGAAGCTGAAGAAGTCGACTTAGATCTTAAGGATGCTGATATCCGGGTAGATATCTATCATGCTAGTGGGGCCGGCGGTCAGCACGTCAACAAGACTGCCTCAGCAGTTCGTTTGACTCACTTGCCAACTGGGGTAGTCGTTGCGATGCAAGATGAGCGGAGCCAACTTAAGAACCGGGAGAAGGCTATGAAGGTCTTGCGTGCCCGAGTCTATGACATGCTCCAATCAGAAGCCCAAGCAGAATATGATTCTAACCGTAAATTAGCAGTTGGTACTGGTGATCGTTCAGAGCGTATTCGGACCTACAACTACCCACAAAACCGGGTAACTGACCACCGCATTGGTTTAACCATTCAACAACTCGATGCCATTATGTCGGGGAAATTAGATGAAATTATCGACGGGTTAGTTCTCTTCGACCAAACCCAAAAATTGGAGGAGCTCAATGGCTCTCAAATCTAATGCAAGCCTGGCTGAAGTACTCAAGAGTGCTTCAGTTTTTTTGGAAGAAAGAGGTTTTGATGGAAGTCTGGCCCAGTCATATTGGCTGCGAGTCTTTGATTGGACTCTAACTGATTTGGTCAGACAGCTTCAACAGACTCCTAACCAGGAGGTCTATGAGACCTTTCAAGAGGTTTTAGAACGCCTAGTGAGGCATGAGCCCTTGCAGTATATTTTAGGTTATGAAGACTTTGATGGTCGCCGTTTTAAGGTGACACCTGCTGTCTTAATTCCACGGGAAGATACAGCTGGCATCTTAGATTTAGCGGCTTCCTGGTTAGAAAAGCATCCAGAAGCTAGTCAAGCTCTGGATTTAGGGACGGGATCCGGTATTCTAGCCATTAGTTTGGCTTTGCGTTATCCGCAACTTCAATTGACCGCGGGTGATTTATCGCCTGAAGCCTTAGCTATTGCCAAAGAAAATGGCATAAGCCTTCAAGCCGCTGTGGATTGGCTGGTGACGGATGTCTGTCAAGGTTTGCCTCAAGATAGAGCTTATGATTTAGTAGTATCAAATCCACCTTATATTAGTGAGGCAGAATTAGATTTAATGGATGAGTCAGTTAAACGTTATGAGCCGTCTATGGCTTTGTTTGCTGAGCAAGAGGGCTTGGCTTTCTATCGCCAACTGGCTAATCAAATTAGGGCCTATCTCAAGCCATCTGCTTGCTTGATTCTAGAGATTGGTTTCCGGCAAGGACAGGCGGTTGCAGCTATTTTCAGTCAAGCCTTCCCACAAGCCAAGGTTAGCTGCCATCAGGATTTGAATGGGCATGATCGTTATGTCCAAGTAGAGATTAATGAATGAAAGGAGATGATCGCCTAAAATGTTAACCCAGAAATTTCGTTTGGGAGAATTGGATGAAGCGGCCGCTCTCTTAAGAAGAGGTGAGCTAGTCGCCTTTCCTACCGAGACAGTTTATGGTTTAGGCGCCATCGCGACTAAGGAACAAGCAGTTGCTAAGGTCTTTCAAGCTAAAGGTCGTCCTAGTGATAACCCACTCATTGTTCATGTCAAGGATGCCCAACAAGTCTTGGACTATGCGGCAGAGGTGCCTAAATTGGCTAAGGATTTAATGGAGCGCTTTTGGCCGGGTCCTTTGACTATTATTTTGCCTGTCAAAGCAGGTGTCTTTCCGGCAAACGTTAATAATGGCCAAGAAACGGTTGCCTTTCGTATGCCTAACCAGCATTCAGCCTTACGTCTAATAGACTTAGTGGGGGCGCCGCTAGTTGGGCCAAGCGCTAACTTATCTGGTAAGCCTAGTCCAACAAGCGTCGACCATGTCATGCAGGATTTTGATGGAGTCATCGCTGGCGTAGTGGCGGGGGATACGGATCAAGCCCAAATCGGAGTGGAATCGACGGTGGTTCGCCCTATGTCAGACCGCTTAATCATTCTACGGCCAGGTGCTATCACCCAGTCCATGCTGAAGCAAGTATGTCCAAAGGTTCAAGAATTTTCAGTAGCAGAGCAATTAGCTGCTCCTCAGCTCCAATCACCAGGCGTTAAGTATCGCCATTATAGCCCTAAACAAGCTGTGTTTTTGTTTGAGTCTTCTGAAGGTCTCGCCAACCTTCATGCAAAGCTAGTTGCTAAGGGAGGAAGAGTCGGTTTGTTGGCAGATGAGTCTATTATCCAAGCCTTAGGTCAGCAAAGTCCAGTTGTAGCGACCTACTCTTTAGGTCAGCCCAATGATGCGGACAGTGCTACTCGTCAACTATATGCCGGCCTGCGGGCTTTGGAAGCGAGTGATTGTGATTGGATTTTAGCTCAAGCAGTGCTAGAATCAGAAAAATATCACGCCTACATGAATCGTTTGAACAAAGCGGCTACAAGTATGTTATAATAGAAGGCAGAACATAGGTTGGCAGGAGCCAACCAAAAAGGAGGTTACCTATGACTGAAAGTTTACATGATACCTTGGTTTTTGAAACCATCGAGCGTGAAGAACGGCGACAATTAGAAGGAATCGAGTTGATTGCCTCAGAGAACTTTGTTTCACCTGCAGTCCTTAAGGCACAAGGAAGTGTCTTAACCAACAAGTATGCTGAAGGCTATCCTGGCCGACGCTATTATGGTGGCTGTGAATACATTGATGTCATTGAACAAGCAGCGATTGATCGAGCGAAAGAACTTTTTGGTGCGGAATACGCCAACGTACAACCTCACTCTGGTTCATCTGCCAACCTTGCTGTTTACCGGGCTTTCCTCAATGTTGGCGACCGTGTCTTGGGCATGGATTTGTCACAAGGTGGTCACTTAACACATGGTTCGCCTGTTAATTTCTCTGGTCAGTCTTATGAGATGCATGCTTATGGTGTAGACCCTGTTACTGAATTGATTGATTATCAAGCGCTAGAAGCTCAGGCTGAGGCTGTAAAACCTAAGATGATTATTGCAGGGGCATCTGCTTATTCCCGTACTATTGACTTTGAACGTATTGGTCAAATTGCTAAGAAAGTAGGGGCTATCTACTTTGTGGATATGGCCCATATTGCTGGCTTAGTTGCGGCAGGTCTCCATCCTAACCCAGTGCCTTATGCGGATGTGGTAACAACGACGACCCATAAAACCTTACGGGGCCCTCGTGGCGGCTTGATTTTAGCTAAGGCACAGTATGCTAAACAACTCAATATGGCTATTTTCCCAGGCATTCAAGGGGGGCCACTGGAGCATGTAGTAGCCGCTAAGGCGGTTGCCCTCTTGGAAGCCTTGCAACCAAGTTTCAAGACTTATGCAGCGCAGGTGATTAAGAACGCTCAAGCCATGGTGGAGGTTTTCTTAGAAAGTCCTCTGCGTGTCGTATCTGGTGGGACGGATAACCACCTCTTCAATCTTGATGTGACACCACTGGGTGTGACAGGGAAAGAGGCCCAAGAGCGTCTGGATCAAGTAGGGATTACCGTTAACAAGAATTCGATTCCTAACGACAGCCGTTCCTTTATCGATCCAAGTGGTATTCGGATTGGGACATCTGCTATTACGACGCGCGGCATGAAGGAAGCGCAAGCTCAGACTGTTGCCCGTCTGATTCTCAAGACCTTAACAGCTTCTGACGACCAATTGGCGGCTATCCGTCAAGAAGTCAAAGAACTCGTTGCTGGTTTACCACTTTATCAAGCTTAAATTGATTGACTCAGAAAAGGAGAGACTAAGATGGCAAAATGCGTAGTAATTAACCACCCACTGATTCAGCACAAACTAACCATTATTCGTGATAAAAATACCTCTACCAAGGCTTTTCGCGAAGTAACCAACGAAATCTCTATGCTTATGGCTTATGAGATTACACGTGATTTGCCAGTAGAAGATGTGGTCATCGAAACGCCCTTAGTTGAAACCACTCAAAAGCGGATTGCCGGGAAGAAAATGGCGATTATTCCAATCCTAAGAGCTGGCTTGGGCATGGTCGATGGGATTTTGGATTTGGTGCCTGCTGCACGTGTGGGGCATATTGGTCTCTATCGTGACCACGAAACCTTAGAGCCAATTGAGTACTTTGCTAAATTACCTCAAGATATCGAAGAGCGTCATGTCTTTGTGGTGGATCCAATGCTAGCGACAGGAGGCTCAGCAATTGCAGCCTTAGACCTTCTGATGAAAAAGTATGGCGTTAAGCCAGAAAATATCACTTTTTCTTGTTTGGTTGCTGCACCAGAAGGGGTAGCAGCTTTACAAGCGGCGCATCCAGATGTGGATATCTATATGGCGGCGCTAGATGAGCGACTCAATGAACACGGCTATATCTTGCCAGGGCTTGGAGATGCGGGTGATCGTATTTTTGGTACTAAATAAGGAAGAAAGGCTAGGAAGAGATTTCCTGGCCTTTTTATTATGCCATTTGTTACGCGTTCCGAACATTTGGATCAAGAAATTGGCCTTTTCTTACTTTAATACTTGTATTCATTCAAAATACATGATATTCTAATTTATATTTAATAATTATGTTGAGGTGAAACTATGAATTACTTGATGATGTCCCCCCATTTCCCTAAAAACCTCCAGAATTTCGCAATTCGACTTAAAGAGCGTGGTGTGAATGTATTGGGGATTGGCACAGAGCCTTACGACTGGCTCTCACCAGAGTTACGTGAAAGCCTCACTGAATACTACCGTGTCGAGGATATGGAAAACCTTGATGAAGTGAAGCGTGCGGTAGCTTTCTTAATTTATAAGCATGGGCCAATCGATCGTCTGGAATCTAATAACGAATACTGGCTAGAGTTAGACGCTGCCTTGCGCGAGCAATTCAACGTACCTGGGGTCAAACCTCGTGACTTAGAAAAAACCAAGTATAAGTCAAAAATGAAGAAGTTATTTGAGAAAGCTGGCGTTCCAGTGGTGCCAGGTTATCTAATCAAGAATGAAAGTCAACTCAATAAAGCTTTGAAGGAAGCTGGCCTCCCCGCAGTAGCAAAACCTGACCGTGGAGTAGGGACAGCAGCAACTTATCGACTTGAGACCAAAGAAGATGTCGCAACCTTCTTGTCCGAGTGGGACCAATCTATTCCCTATTTTGTGGAGCCTTATGTCTTGGATGCGGAGCTCTGCACATTTGATGGCTTAGTTGATGAAAAAGGACAGATTGTCTTCTCAACGAGCTTTGTCTATTCCTTGCCGACCCTAGAATTGATTGAGGGCCAGTGCGATTATACTAATATTGTTCAAAAGGATGTAGAAGCTCAGTTGGCTGCATACGGCCAAGCGGCAGTCAAGGCCTTTGGTATGAAGGAACGCTTCTTCCATATCGAATTCTTCCGTCGTAAAAAGGGAGACTACGTAGCCATCGAGTATAATAACCGACTGGCTGGCGGTTATACAATCGATCTCTATAACTATGCTTATGGTTGTGATCTCTATGCTATCTACGCCGATATCGTAACTGGGAGGCTAGAAGAAAGCCCAAGCTATGATCGACATTACGGGGTCGGTATCTCACGTCGTGACGAGTTGGCATATGCACATAATATCGATGAAATCCGAGCAAAATACGGTGACCGTGTGAAAATGGTCGATCGCTTGCCAGATGCTTTTTCGGCTATTATGGGGAATGAGTTCTTAGTCATTCTAGCGGATACGCAAGAAGAAGTTGAAGAAGTAAGTCATTATGTACACAAGAAACAAGGAGGACAATAATAAATGCACGTAGAATGGTTAAGTCACTGGAGTGGTCAACTCAATCGCGAAATGCCCCTCAACCGCTATGGTCACGCGGGTTTACCGATTGTGGTTTTTCCTTCATCAGGCGGAACTCACAATGAATATGCCGACTTCGGCATGATTGATGCCTGTCGCGATTCCATTGAAGCAGGACGGGTTCAATTTTTTACCTTGGCTAGTGTGGACAGTGAGAGCTGGTTGGCTGACTGGAAATACCCTCACGATCGGGCTGAAATGCATCGGGCTTATGAGCGTTATGTTATTAGCGAGGCGATTCCTTTTATTAAGCATAAAACGGGCTGGTTTGATCCAATGATGACGACAGGTTGTAGCATGGGTGCCTACCATGCGCTTAACTTCTTCTTACAGCATCCAGATGTTTTCCGCGGGGTGATTGCCTTGAGTGGGGTCTATGATGCACGTTTCTTTGTAGGGGAATATGGCGATGACGTGGCAATCTATTCTAATTCGCCAAGTGACTATGTCTTCAATCAGCACGATCCTTGGTTCCTAGATCAATATCGTCAATCCAATATTATCGTCTGTACCGGGCATGGGCCTTGGGAACACGATGGTCTGCCATCCTTCTATAAGGTAAAGGAAGCCCTAGAAATGAAGGGAGTGCCAGCTTGGTTTGACGAGTGGGGCGGCGATGTGGCCCATGACTGGCCATGGTGGCGCGTGCAGATGCCATATTTCTTGAGCCGTTTAGGTTTATAAGATAAATGAGGCTAGGAGTCTTTCCTAGCCTTTTTAGTTTGCCTCTTAATTCTAAAAAATAGGGTAGTCAATCGGCTGATTCTGGAAAAGGAAGATAAAAACAGCTAGAATAACGGATGTAAATCAATGAAAAATAGGTGACGATTTCATGTAAATGCCATGGCTACAATATCTAAAAATGGAGCTGTTAGAAAATCAGGCATGAAAATAATTTTCTTAATAAAAACACTTGAAAAATATTTTCTTTGGTGTATAATGAAAGCGTAATCAGTTGGAAGACAGAAAGAGAGGTGACAAATTGGATGAATTACTTGTGCTTTGATATTGGCGGGACCTTCATTAAATATGGTCTCTTCAATGAAAAGGGGGAAGCGCTGGGCCAGACTCAGAAGGTCAAAACTAGCATTGACCAGTATTCTAACCAGATATTGCAACAAGTTCTTTCGATTACCAAGCAGGTTCAATCCCAGGAAAGCCTATCGGGCGTGGCGATTTCAACTGCTGGAGTGGTTGATTCTCGTGACGGGTCTATACGATTTGCAGGGCCCACTATCCCAGGTTATACGGGGACACCACTCAAGGTTGAAGTGGAAGCACTCACTAGTCTGCCTTGCTATGTGGTAAATGATGTGAACGCAGCTTGTTTGGGTGAATACTGGCAAGCTAGTCGAACAGGCCAGCCACCTAAGTCCATGATATGTTTTACCATTGGCACAGGTGTAGGGGGAGCCATTGTTTTAGATGGACAACTGCTAACCGGTGTGAGCGACATGGCCGGAGAGGTTGGTTACTTACCTATTGGCAAAGCGGCCTTTCAGGAATTAGCCTCAACAACCGCTTTGTTAGAACAGGCGGCTCAAGCGACAGGCGAAAATCTCAGTGGGGAAGCCTTCTTTGACCGCTTGGAAGCAACAGGAGATCCAGTCTTAAGCCAAGTACTCGACCAATTTCTAAATCATTTAGCCACCGGACTTTTATCAGCGATTTATCTGCTGAATCCAGAAGTCCTTGTCCTAGGGGGAGGAATTCTAGCACGTGCTGATCTCATTATGCCACGTCTAATGGCAATCTTGGAGCGACGTGTGATTGATCCTCGCTTCCTCACAACAGAGATTCGACCAGCCCAGTCAGGTAACGATGCTGGGATGTTAGGGGCGCTATCTCAACTCATTAAGCTAACTCAATAAGGATGTGATCCCATGGGAGTATTAGAGCGAATTGAAGCCAACTTCGTTCATCTATCACCAAAGGAACAGCTCCTTGCAACCTATATTATGCAAGAAAGTCCCTACTTTACTAACATTACCATTAGCGAGATGGCCAAAGAAACAGGTGTTTCAGCCGCAACCATTACACGCTTTTGTCGTAAAGTAGGGTGTGAGAGCTTTGTCGATTTGAAAATTCAACTGCAAGCTAGTGAAGGGGAGTCGGCAAGTAATCACCAGAAACATGATATGTTCGATACGGTTAGTGAATTCTATAATCGTATCATTCAACGAACGTCAGAATTACAATCAGAATATCAGCTCCGTCAGTTAATTCAAGTTCTCTCTCAGGCTAACCGAATCATGGTTTATGGGATGGGATCCTCGGGGTTAACGGCTCGGGAATTGGCTATTCGCCTTTCGCGTATGGGACTACCAGCCACGAGCGAGACGGACTCACATATGATGATTATCTCCAGTACGGTGACACGTTCCAGTGACGTGGTGATTGCCATTAGTAATTCTGGTGAAACAAAGGATGTGATTGATGCTTTAGGAAATGCCAAGCAAAATGGCGCCATTTTGGTGGCCATAACTAGCATGAAGGGAAGTAGTTTGGCTAAGCTAGCTGATGAGACCCTTCTGGTACATAACAGCCGTTTTGTCAATAGTGAGTTTTTTGTTAATACTCAACTACCAATTTTTTTCCTGATCGACATCATTACCCTAATGATGTTGGAAGAACCAGTCTTCAATCAGAATATGCAGAAGACCATTCAAGAAATTACTTCTATCAATCAAAAATTACAAATGGGGGAACCATCATGAAATTATCAAAAGTTTTTGCAGCTGCCTTATCTTGCGGGATTTTATTAAACACAGTTGTGACAGCGGTACCAGCCGATGTGCGTGCTGAAGAGACAGTAACCATCAAATACTGGAACTTCCCTAACTTTACCAGCGACTCAGAATTCAAGACTTCTGAAGAATACGATGCAGCTTTGATTAAAGCCTTTGAAGCTAAGAACCCAGGTATCAAAGTAGAATACCAAAAAATCGACTTCACAGACGGTCCAGCTAAAATTGAAACAGCAATCCAATCTAAGACCAACCCTGACGTAATCTATGATGCACCAGGTCGTATCATCGACTGGGCAAGCAAGGGTTACTTGGCACCATTCAAAGACGTTGACACTTCAAAATTAAATGAATCAGCTGTTAAGGCTAGCTCCTTCGAAAACGAATTATATCTCTACCCTCAAGGGATTGCGCCATTCTTGATGGCCGTTAACACTAAGTTGACTGATAAATTAGGCGTGACAGATCTCTTGCCATTCGAAAAAGAAGGTCGTAACTGGACACCTGAGGAATTCCAAAAATTCTTAGAAGCAGTTCATGAAAAAGACAAAGACCTAATTCCAACCGTTGTATATGCTAAATCTGCAGCTGGTGACCAAGGTCCTCGCGCCTTTGTTTCAAACTTATACGGTTCTTGGATTACTAACGATGAAGTAAATAAATACACCATCAATGACGAAAATGGGGTAAAAGCCCTTCAATGGATTCGCGAACAAGCACCTAAAGGCATTATCGGTCAAGGGGCCGCTTTAGAAGCAAAAGATGCTTTGGAATACTTCAAGTCTGGTAAGTCTCCGTTAAGTATCTTGGCAAGTCCAGGTCTCTACGCTCAATGGAAATCAGTAGAAGACTTAAACGTGCGCTTCTTACCATTCCCTAATGCTAACAAATCACCTAAGTATGAATACTTAGTAGCAGGTCCTGCAGTCTTCGATAACGGCGACGACAAGAAGATTGAAGCCGCTCAAAAATTTGTAGACTTCATGATCAACGATCCAGAATGGGGTACTCGTACCTTGAAGGCAACTGGTAACTTCTCTGCTCAAAAAGGCGTGAAAGGCCTCTACGACAACGAAGAGTTGAAGTTTGCTGAAGGCTTATCAGATCACTTCGGTGCTTACTACAACACCATTCCAGGTTACGCTAAAATGCGTCCACTTTGGTTCCCAATGCTCCAAGGGGTATTGTCTGGCCAAGGTGATGTAAAAGAATTAGTGGACAGCTACGTAGAACAAGCGCAAGCAACCTACGAAGAAGCAAAATAATCCACACTATAATCTGAATTCAGAGAGTGCTCGATTTACTGGGACAAATCTAGCGCTACCCGGACTAGGTTCTCGCGTGCGACTAATATAAACATCCTACTCCCAAGCGCCCAATATTTTGGACTAGCGGGAGTTTGGGAGTAGTCGTTTATAGTGATCGCGACCTAGGGTAGCCGATTTGTCCCTTTTATTATGAATTATTCTCTCGAAAGGAGATCTCTATGTTAGCCAAATTAAGAAGAAAGTACGACTTTAGCGCCTATCTTTTCATTGCACCTGCTATGGCCTTCTTCCTGACTTTCGTACTCTATCCAATGTTACGCGGGATTTACATGTCCTTGCTCAAGTATAGAGGGCGGAGAGTTAGCTTTGTAGGCTTAGATAACTACACCAAGCTCTTAGGCGATCAGACTTTTATCAAGTCTTTAAGTAACACTATTTTCATTGTAGCAATTGCAGTGCCAATTGTAGTAGTCTTATCGCTCTTCATCGCCATTAACATCTATAACAAATCAGCTCATGTACGGAGCTTCTTCCGTGGCGTCTTCTACTTGCCAGCTGTATCCTCAGTTGTTTCGATTACAGTGGTATGGTTGTGGATTTATAACCCAGACTTTGGGATTCTCAATTATATTCTCAAATCCATGAATGTCATTGAAGGTAATGTTCAATGGTTAGGGAACGCCTCTACTGCTATTTACGCAGTCATTGCCGTTCTAATTACGACCAGTATTGGTCAGCCGATTATTCTCTATATTGCAGCTTTAGGGAACGTTCCAGTGGAACTGCTCGAGTCTGCTAAGATTGACGGTGCCAACAACTGGACCATCTTCAAAAACATTATTTGGCCATTGATTATGCCAACGACCCTTTATATCGTGGTGACAACCACCATCAACAGTTTCCAAATCTTTGCCTTAATTCAATTGATGACTTCTGGTGGTCCTAACTATGCGACAAGCACCATCATGTACCAAGTCTATGAAATGGGGATTAAGCAGCAATCCTTTGGCCAAGCCTCTGCATGGGGTGTTGTGCTAGCCTTGATTATTGCTTTAATCTCGGCTGTTCAATACAAATACTTCAACCGCGATATTGATTAGGAAGAGGTGACGATTTAACATGGAATTCAAAAAATTCGGTCTCTACAACATTATTTCCTTCACATTGTTGGCATTCTTGACCATTTTCTTCATCTTCCCATTCTATTGGATTGCAACAGGTGCCTTTAAGGTTCAAGACGTCGCCATTGCCATCCCACCAGAATGGTTCCCGATGAGCCCAACTTTAGATAACTTCAAATCACTCCTAGTGCCACTGACTGCACGTTGGTTCTTCAACTCTGTATTCGTTTCAGTGGTAACAACCATCTTGGTCTGCACGACGGCTTCCTTAGCAGGCTATGCCTTAGCTAAGAAACGTTTCCCAGGCGCTGGCTTACTCTTTGCCGTATTTATCGCGGCCATGGCCTTGCCAAAACAAGTTATCTTGATTCCTTTGCTTCAATTGATTACGGATCTTAAACTCATGGATACCTACCGCGCCTTGATTTTGCCGGCTGTAGGTTGGCCATTCGGGATCTTCCTCATGAAGCAATTCTCCCACTCTGTACCTGATTCTCTCTTAGAATCTGCAGACATTGACGGATGTGGCGAAATCAAGAAATTCGTCAATATCGTCTTACCAATTGTTAAACCAGGTATTGGTGCCTTGGCTATCTTCACCTTCATTTCCTCTTGGAATGACTATTTCTCTCAATTGGTATTCACTAACTCAGAAACAATGAAGACTTTGCCTTTAGGTTTGGCGTCTATGGCTCAATCTGCTGAGTTCTCTCTTAACTATGGGGTCCTCATGGCTGGTGCGCTCTTAGCTTCCTTGCCAATGATTATTGTCTTCCTGATGTTCCAAAGCTTCTTTGCCCAAGGTATTACAGTCGGGGCGGTGAAAGGATAGTGACTACAATGCATCCAACAATTGAAAGATTAAAAGGAAAACTGATTATTTCCTGTCAGGCTTTACCTGGCGAACCGCTCTACCGAGAAGAAGGTGGAGTCATGGTTCTCATGGCCAAAGCAGCTATTGAGGCTGGAGCCGTCGGTATCCGGGCCCAAGGGGTTACAGATATTGCCCAGATTAAGGAAGCCTTTGATGTGCCAGTGATTGGAATTATTAAGCGAGCTTATCCAGGTTATGGTTCCTACATCACCGCCACCATGCAAGAAGTGGATGAGCTAGTAGCAGTTGGTTCCGATATTATTGCCCTCGATGCTACCTTACGTGAGCGGGCAGGGGAGACCTTGGATGAGTTCATCGCTCAAATCAAGGCAAAATACCCGAATCAATTGCTGATGGCCGATATTTCCACTTTGGAAGAGGGACTGAATGCTGAACGCCTAGGTTTTGACTTGATTGGGACTACCATGAATGGTTATACGCCGTATACGGAAGGTCAAACAACCGGTCCTAACTTTGAGTTAATGAAAGCCTTAGTGGAACAAACCCATACTCCAATTGTGGCTGAAGGTAAGATTCATACACCAGAAGACCTAGCAACAGCTTTCGCCCAAGGGATTCACACAGCTGTTGTAGGCGGCGCTATTACGCGACCACTAGAAATTGCTAAACGCTTCGTTAGTGTAGTAAACTAAAGAAATGCAAGAAAGAGAAAGGAGTGCCTGATATGACCCTGGAGCAACTGATTATTGGTTGGTTCTTCTATGGAATCTTCTTCATGGGCTTGTCGGTTTTGGCAACCTACCTGATTAACCGAGTAGCCAAGCGTTACTATACGGCGCCACTCATTATCAATGCGGTAGCCATTATTCTTCTCATGGGGATGGTCGCCTTAAAACAATTTACGGCAGACATGTTCCTACAGAATTACCTCTTTACCTATATGCCAATTGTGGCGGCTAGTGTCACCTATAATCTGGTACTCTTTCTCATTCGACGCGGGCGACCTCTGCACGATCCTCGCGAAGAAGCCTTAGATACAGATAAATAAGCAATTGTCGGCAAAGAGGAGGTGAAAAGATGATTGTAGATCACTTACAAGGTCTTCAAGAATACAGCGACCGAATTCCCCATATTAAAGCAGCACTCGATACATTCAATGGCTTAGCTCAAGAAGCTATCGGCCGGTATGATTTCGAGGGTGGTTACTTCTTCATCCAAGATGGCGAGCTAGGTGCAGTTGATGAATCGCATTATGAAGCCCATCAGAAATGGTTAGACATCCATGTCCCGCTTGAAGGACATGAATATCTCATTGTGGCCCCTACATGTCAGCTGAATGAAGTCACAGCCTACGATGCCGAAAAGGACATTGCCTTTTTGGATGGTCCCATCCAGACCATTGTCAAACTCTATCCTGGACAAGCTTGTGTAGTTTTTCCAGAAGATGCACATAAGCCTGCCCGCCATTTGGGCCAGGTTAGTGCTTATAAAAAGTTAGTTATTAAATTACCGGTTGCATAACCAAAGGAGTCTTAAACGTGTCAAAATTCGATAAGTACAAAGGAATTATCCCTGCCTTCTATGCCTGCTATGACGATGAAGGCAATATCAGTCCAGAACGCACCCAAGCCCTAGCTAAGCATTACCTAGAAGTAGGGGTCAAAGGTCTCTACGTTGGCGGTTCGTCTGGCGAGTGTATCTACCAAAATGTAGAAGAACGTAAACTAGTCTTAGAACATGTTATGAAGGCAGTTGGTGGCAAGATGACCATCATTGCCCATGTCGCAGCTGCCTCCACGCGTGATTCAGTTGAGTTAGCTAAGCATGCGGAAAGCCTAGGGGTAGATGCCTTAGCAGCCATTCCACCAATTTACTTCCGCTTGCCAGAACATTCCATTAAGGACTACTGGAATGCTATGATTGATGCCACAGAACTTGACTTCATCATTTACAACATTCCGCAACTGTCAGGCTATGCCTTAACTCCTAGCATGTTCAAGTCAATGTTGGAAAATCCTAAAGTGATTGGGGTTAAGAACTCTTCTATGCCAGTCCAAGACTTAATCACTTGGAAGTTGACAGCTGGTGACCGCGAAGTAGTCGTCTTCAACGGTCCAGATGAGCAATTCATCGGTGGTCGTGTCATGGGGGCTGATGGGGGAATCGGTGGTACCTATGGGGTAATGCCAGAACTCTTCCTAGCAGCTAATGCAGCCCTAGAAGCAGGCGATTTAGCTCTAGCATTTACGATTCAAGGTCGCATTGATGAAATCATCTTCACCTTGGTAAGTGGTAAAGCTAACCTTTATGCCGTACAGAAAGAAATCCTCAAGCGTGAAGGCCTCAACTGTGGTTCTGTTCGCCCACCATTAACAGGTGTTGGGCCAGAAGACCTGGCCGTTGTTGACAAGGCGCACGCCATGATCCAAGCCGCTCGTACGGAATTTGTTAAATAAGCACTCACACTATGCAAGACCTGACTACTAGGGTGCTAGCTTTATGCTAGAGACCCTAGTAGCCAGATTTTGTCGTATCAGCAACCCAAAATCCCTATAATTTGGAGGCTTAACATGAGTAAACAAGCAAAAAATCTTTTCAATCGTCGGTCTCGCTTCGCTATTCGTAAATTAGCGACGGGAGTCTTCTCAGTTGTCATTGGGCATGTCCTATTTTTATCACCTCAAACGAGTGTTGCGGCTCAAGAAATCCCCCAGACAAGCCCAACAGAGGCTATTAGCCAACCTGAAAATGTAAACGTTTCCGAAAAAGTGAATGAGCTTTCTGAAACTAGCAAGTCTGAAGAAGTCCCAGCATCTGACGCAAGCTCCCCCAAAGCAGAGGAAGAAAGCTCGGTCTCAAGCTCTGAGAAAAACGAAGAGTCCAGCCAACCTCAACGGGATGAAATCGTGCGAGAAGTGGGGCGTGAAAACCAAGTGTTAGACCAAAATGATGTCGCAACCAATCAAGAAAATAATCAACGGGTGGATTTATCTAAGCATCTTGATAGTCTGAAAAAGTTGACTAATGCCACCATCCATATGGAATTCAAACCGAGTGAGCAGGCGCCACAATTCTACAGTCTATTCTCAGCTTCTAGCAATAAATTTGTGAATGAGTATTTCACCTTAGCCGTTCATAATGGGACTGCATTGGTGGAAGCTCGTGGTCGCCAAGGTGAGCAGTTTTATGGAAGTTATAGTGATGCTCCCCTAAAAGTAACGCCAGGCCAATGGAATTCAGTGACTTTCACAGTGGAACGTCCAGATCCTAACAAAGAAACAGGCCAAGTTCGCCTCTATGTCAATGGGGTCTTGTCACGGACTAGCCCAGTTTCAGGTAAATTTTTAAGTGATATGCCTGATTTGACAGATATACAAATTGGTAAAACACGTAGAGGATCTGACTTACGTTGGGGTAGTGATTTAACAGTACGTAACTTATCCATTTACAATCGCGCCTTATCACAAGAAGAAGTGGGAGAACGCAGCCAACTATTCAAGCGTCAACCTTTACAGTTAGAGCCTGCTCCGGGAGCAGAGATTTCTGATAAAAAGGACGTTTTCGAGAGCGGGCATAGTGGTCAACCGAATGCTGACGGCATTGCCAGCTATCGTATTCCTGCTTTGCTTAAAACTGATAAAGGCACTTTAATTGCTGCCGCCGATGAGCGTCGTCTTCACGCTTCTGACTGGGGCGATATCGGGATGGTGGTACGACGTAGTGAGGATGGCGGTAAGACTTGGGGTGACCGTATTCATATTGCTAACCTACGCGATAATCCTAACCCTGAACGAGCAGACCAAGCCTCTCCTGTGACAATCGACCAAGTGCTAGTTCAAGATCCAAAAACTAAACGTATTTTCTCAATTTATGATATGTTCCCAGAAGGCCGAGGTATCTTCGGTATGTCAGAACATAAGGAAACTATGTATCAGACCATTGATGGTAAGACCTATCAAGTTCTCTATCGAGAAGGGGAGCAAGGTCTCTACACTATTCGCGAGCAAGGGTATGTCTATGCACCTGATGGAACCAAGACAGACTATCGAGTAGTAGTGGATCCAGTTAAACCAAAATATGAGGATAAAGGGGATCTCTACCAAGGTCAGAATCTTTTAGGTAATGTCTACTTCACTAGCAATAAGACCTCACCTTTCCGAGTAGCTAAAGACAACTATCTCTGGTTATCATACAGTGATGATGATGGCAAGACCTGGTCAGCGCCTCGTGATATTACGCCAATGGTAAAAGCTGATTGGATGAAATTCTTAGGCGTAGGACCAGGGACGGGAACAGTACTTCGGACTGGGCCACATGCTGGTCGCATTATCGTGCCAACCTATTCGACTAACTTTGTCTCTCACCTTAGCGGCTCCCAATCAGCTCGTGTCATCTATTCTGATGACCATGGGGAAACCTGGCACATGGGAGAGGCCGTCAATGATAATTTGCCAATTGAAGACGGCACATTACACTCAAGCACCATGGATGATTACTGGTATCAAAATACAGAGGCTTCAGCCGTTCAACTTGATAATGGGCAGGTGAAACTCTTCATGCGTGGCTTGTTTGGCCAGTTGCAAGTGGCTACTAGCTATGACGGTGGCCAGACATGGGCCAAACAATTGGATTACTATCCAGATGTCCACGATTCATACGTTCAATTAGCGGCCATTTCAACCC
Organism: Abiotrophia sp.; assembly: GCF_057275535.1. Lineage (NCBI taxonomy): Bacteria > Bacillati > Bacillota > Bacilli > Lactobacillales > Aerococcaceae > Abiotrophia > Abiotrophia sp. The sequence continues at coordinate 36,590 of NZ_DBHIRJ010000011.1, read as the reverse complement.
ACCATCAAGGACAAGAGTATATCGTGCTTTCTAATGCTAACGGGGAAGGTAATTCTAGAAGTGAAGGGACCATTCGTCTGGCTCGAGTTGAATCGGATGGAAGCTTGACTTGGCTTCACCATCGCTTGATTCAGCCAGGATCCTATGCCTACAACTCACTTCAAGAGGTGTCGCCAGGTGTTTATGGGATTCTCTATGAACACAAGGAAGGGACTCAAAATGACTTTACCCTATCCTACAAGACAGTTAATTGGGACTTCATTACCAAGGACCCAGTTCAAGCAAATGAAGTCAAGGCTTTGAATACCGAGCACTATGACAGCAAGATTTTTGCAGTGAATTTTGACCACGAAGTGCTAGTAAATGATTCGCCAGTTTTAACCTTATCTAATGGTAAGACGGCACGATTCTATACACAGTTTTCTAACAAAACCCTACTCTTTAGTGCTGAATCAGTGCATGACAAGGTAAGTGTAACGGGTTTAGAGTCAGGCCATATTGAAAGCCTTCATGGCCTACCAGTCAATGTTGAAGGTGTTACCTTGCCGATTAGTCCGGCAGATCCAGTGACGCCAGAACCTGACCATCCAACTGATCCTGTGGTACCTGAGCCAGATAAACCAACTAATCCGTCAGACTCTGACGTGACAGTGCCACTCTATCGTAGCCAAGGAGTCAATGTTACCTACAATCCAGATGGTACTGTGACCTTTGAAGATAATGACAAGGATACGGGGGTTAGTGTCACCATCCCACCAGAAGGTTTAGGCAAGCAAGTAGTGTCTTTACATGTGGGACGTGTTAAGGTGCCTGGGTTGCCTGATAATGTCTTAGTCTACGAAATCCATTTCCAAGACAAGGAGGGCCAAGGCGTTCAAATCCAACGGCCAGCCCAAGTATCCATTCCAGTAGATGGGACGGTAGCTAAGGCCTATCATTTAGATGACCAGGGTAAGCCAGGACAAGCGGTAGACTTCCGTATGTCAGAAGATGGACGCAAAGTTATCTTGACTGCGCCTCACTTCTCACTCTATGCGGTTGAGCTTGGATCAAGTCAGCAAGAACCTAGTCAAACAACTCAATCACAAGCACAAAATCAATTACAGCCAACACCTACTAGCTCGATAATTGCTTCAGTCAATCAAAATCCCGAGGCTTCGTCGAATATGGCTAAACAGGGGCAATTGCCAGCTGCTGGGGAAGAGAGTAATTTCTTCTTTAGTGCTGCAGCACTCAGCCTATTAACTGGTTTAGGGCTTGCAAGCTATAAGCCAAAAGAAACAGAATAATCTTGATAGCTCGGGGGTAGGCTCACCCTTTGGAGCATAACGAATTAAAGACACGACCTTTTCTCCTTTGGTCGTGTCTTTTGTCATTTTGAAGCGCCAAGCTAGGGGGACTAAGTCATAATTTGATATAATAGGGTAAAAGGGGGAGTGAGATGATGAAGTGGGAACAGTCGCTGACAGACTATCTGACCTATCAAGGTCAGCACTATCGTAATCCGGCTAAATTAGATAATCCAGTAGAAATTGAGGACATGGAATGCCTCAAAAGAAGTGGCCAGGCAGCTCGGCAGGCTTTTTCGAAATTGGCGACTGCCTTCGGGCAAGCTTTTCCAGATTGGACTCAGGGGCGAGTAAGTGCCTGGATGAATCAAGCGCAAGTGGCTCGACCTCATTTTTGGGTCTATTATTTTCCACCAGAAAATCGGCCGGCTAGTCCAAGCTTTGCCTTGAGACTAGTATCGGATCAAGGGGCACTCACCGTCTGCTTGGAGTTAAGTTTCATTGAACGAAGTCGCCAAGAGGAGACGCTAGCCCAACAGGCGCGAATCTTAGAAGTGCCAGCACCACAAGAGGCCTATTACTGGGTTCAGGATTCAGATAAGCAAACACGACGCGTGACCACAAGTGAAAGTCACCGGCAAGAGCTGGTACAAGCCTATGAGGCGGGGCAGGTACGCAAGGTACTATTGCGTCAAGATATGCAACCATTGGCGGACTATAGCGACATAGAGGCTTTGGTTCAGGACTTAGTTAAGGCAGTAGCTGGCTTTTGGCCACTTTATCAAGTGACCCAAAGCTAGGGAAGGAGACATGAAAATGGATTATGAGCATATAAAGGGACCTGACTACGATTACTACACGGTGCCGGCTTTGCTTGAAGCGGGCTTGGAGCATCGTTTTATTGGTAAGCCGCTTAATTTCAAACCTGATTTTAAGGAGGCGTCCGTAGAAGTTGTCAATCGAACTTTTCTAAAAGCGGATGTGCCCCTGGCGGAGGTACACCAGGTTCACGGTGCTGACATCTGCCAAGTAAGGGCTGGCCAATTGGGGACAGGATGGGGCTTACGCTCTCTAGGCGACTACGATGGCTTGGTAACAGAGGCAAGCGATTTGGCCCTAATGGTCAAGATTGCGGACTGTATTCCCATTATTCTTTTCGACCCGGTTAAAAAGGTGTTTGCCCTAGTTCATTCTGGCTGGCCGGGCACACTCCAATCGATTGGCCAAAAAGCCTTAGAAGTTATGATAAGCCAATATGATGTGACGCCATCTAATCTGCTGATTGCCTATGGGCCCGCCCTTAGCATGGAAGATTTTCAAGTTCAGGAAGATGTCTATTGTCGCTTCCAACCCTTAGAAGCAAGTCATCCCCAGGCCTTCAAGCAGGAGGATGAGCATCACTGGCTCATAGACACCAAAGGAATTAATAAGGAGCGTTTCCTCGCTATGGGGGTTCCTTTGGAACAACAATATGATGTGGCTGTGTCGACCAAACAAGCCTTAGGCTGTCATTCTTATCGGCGCGATGGAAGAGATGGCTATGGCCTGAATGCAGTTGTCGCCTATCTGAAATCCTAAGAGGAGGGAATAGAATATGGCCAAAGAAAATTTAAAGATTCGCGATGCCATCATGCAAGCGCCAGAAAACCAGATTTATAGCAAGGCGGGGATTGAACCGCTTTTTACCGCACCTAAGGCTGCCCGCCTGGTGATTGTGGGTCAAGCCCCGGGTTTAGCTACTCAAGAAGCCGGTCGCCCTTGGGATGATCGCTCTGGCGATCGCTTGCGGGAATGGTTGGGGATGGATCGTTCGACTTTCTATGATTCGGATCTTTTGGCAATTCTCCCCATGGATTTCTATTATCCTGGCAAGGGTAAATCAGGCGATTTGCCACCACGCAAGGGCTTCGCAGCTAAGTGGCATCCTCAGATCTTAGCTCAATTACCAGAGGTTAGATTGACTCTATTGGTCGGTCGTTATGCCCAGGACTATTATTTGGCTAAGAGCAAAAGAAGCAATCTGACAGAAACAGTCGCCCATTATCAGGACTATTTGCCGGACTATTTTCCCTTAGTCCATCCTTCACCTCTCAACCAACGTTGGTTGAAACAACACCCCTGGTTTGAGCAAGAAGTGGTGCCGGATTTACAAAAACTAGTCCAGGCTATCCTCAAGTAGACAAAAAGGACTGGAAAATTTCCAGTCCTTATTTTGGTAAAACTAATTCTTCCTCTTGGCTTGAACTGGCGTTACTTGATTGACTAGTGTCAGTGCGACCACCGGTTGAACGTTCGCCGTGAATCTCGATAATGAGTCCATGGGGCAGGCAGATGGAAACCTGACCTGGTCGACCCACCCAACTGGTTTTAACCGCAATTTGGTCAGGGCTGTTGTCTTCGCGCACGCGAATTCGTTTGCCATCACGCTCAATAATGTTATATTGACCCGGATGCGGGTAGTAGGTTTTCTCTTCATGGGGGGCATCCTCAGAGAGGTCGAATCGGTCCACTTCCTTGCCGTCAATTTTAATGAGGGCATAGGTGGAGGAAGATGCGGGTGCTTCCTTAGTGCTAGACCATTCAGTAGCTTGGCTGACTACCTCCGATTTATTCAAGCCTTGATAGTGGTAGAAGGTCAGGATATTGGGCAAGAAGGATAGGCCAATGACTCCTAAAATAATCAGGTAATCAAAAGGTTTTAATAAGCTAAATAGCCGTTTCATTGAGGAATCACCACCTTGTCAGAGCACAAAACTAGTACTATTGTATAAAAAAAGGGTAGAATAAGCTAGCAATTTGTGCCGTTTTTTGGTAAGATACCATTATGCCAATAAAAAGCGCTAGTCGCTTTATAAAAAAATGCAAGCAAAAGGAGTTTTAAATACCATGTCATTAAAAGCAGAATTACGCGAAAAAGTGGGCTCTGGCTCAGCTAAAAAAGTACGTGAAGCTGGTTTAGTTCCAGCAACTTTATACGGGAAAGGTTCAGAAGCTGTTTCTTTAACAGTTAACCGTCGTGAACTCGATGTTGTCTTGAAAACTCAAGGTTTGAGCCAAGCTTTTGAATTAGAATTCGACGGCAAAAAAGAAAATGTTGTCGTTAAAGCTGTTAACAAGGCTGCTTTGGCAGACGAAATCTACAGCGTAGACTTCAAACTCGCTTAATTTTAAATGATAAGTCCCGCTAGTCAATTCTTGGCAGCGGGATTTTTTGTGGGACCCTCTGCAGGCGACCACTAAGAAGGAGAGCCTATGAAAAATCATATTGCCTTATATCAACCGCTAATGCCGGCTAACACGGGGAATATTTCCAGAACTTGTGCGGCCACCAATACCCCGCTTCATCTAATCAAGCCCTTGGGTTTTTCGACCGATGATAAGATGCTCAAGCGTGCAGGTCTAGATTACTGGGAGCATGTGGAAGTTCACTACCATGAAAGTCTGGAGGATTTCTTAGCTTATGTGGGTGAGCGACCACTCTACTTGATTACCAAGTTTGCGCCCCGCATTTATTGTCAAGCGGACCTAGCTCAAAATAGTGCAGGCGAGCAATTCTTCCTCTTCGGTAAGGAAACAACCGGCTTGCCGGCTGACTTGATGGAAGAGCGCAAGGCAGACTGCTTGCGTATTCCAATGAACGATCAGCATGTTAGGAGTTTGAATTTGTCCAATACAGCCAATATCGTCATTTATGAAGCCTTGAGACAACAAGCATTTGAGGGGTTGGATGTCACTCATCACTATCGTGACACGGACAAGGCTCGCGATCTCAACTGGTAGACTTGCACCCCTTACGGATTCGTGATAGTATAGAAGCAGATAAATGATGCGACGGTTTTGACTAGTACAGGATAGGACGTCTTCAGAGAGATGATGGCTGGTGTGAATCATCACGGACTAGCCCTGGAATCCACCAGAACCCTGCAGCCTATGACTCAAGTAGTGCCGGTTGCCCCCGTTACAGGCCTTAAGTGCAGGAATAATGTCCTGAAATCGGGTGGTACCGCGAAACCAAGAAGAGCCTTTCGTCCCAATAAGACGAAGGCTCTTTTTGTTATTTGACCAAAAGGAGGAAATGAAATGTTAGATCGTAAATTATTGCGTGAACAATTTGAATGGGTGGTAGAGAAATTAGCTACTCGTGGTGTAGACCGGGAGGTATTAGAGAATTACCGCCGCCTAGATAGTGAGCGTCGTGAACTTTTGATTGACGTTGAAGGGGCTAAACAATACCGTAACCAAGTATCTGGAGAAATCGCCCAACTCAAACGTAACAAGGAAAATGCAGATGATAAGATTGCTGAAATGAAAGAAATCGGTGATCGCATTAAGCGTGACGACGAGCGTTTGGCTCAAATCGAAGCAGATTTAGAGGCCATCGAGCATCGTTTGCCTAACCTTCCAGCTGAAGGGGTACCAGTGGGGGCCGATGAAGAGGATAACGTGGAAGTACGTCGTTGGGGCACGCCGCGCAAGTTCGACTTTACGCCACTTAATCACTGGGAAATCGCTGAAAAATTAGATATTATCGACTTTGAACGTGGTGCCAAGGTGTCTGGTAGTCGCTTTGTCTTCTACAAGGGCTTGGGGGCGCGTTTGGAGAGGGCCATCTATAACTTTATGTTGGATACTCATACCCAACACAATGGCTACCAAGAAATTATCCCGCCATACATGGTGAATGACCAATCTATGTTCGGGACAGGTCAATATCCTAAATTCGTGGAAGACACCTTCCGGGTTAATGACGAACGCGGTTTGACCCTGATTCCAACAGCTGAAGTCCCATTGACCAACTATTATGCTAACGAAATCTTACCACTTGAGAACTTGCCAATTAAATTCACTGCCTTGAGTCCTTCTTTCCGTTCTGAAGCGGGGAGTGCGGGTCGTGATACACGTGGTCTTATTCGTTTGCATCAATTTAACAAGGTGGAAATGGTTAAATATGCTCATCCAGATCATTCTTTCGAAGAATTAGAGAGCATGACCCAAAATGCTGAAGGTATTTTACAAGCCTTAGGGTTGCCATACCGTGTCATTACCTTATGTACTGGCGACATGGGCTTCTCAGCAACTAAGACCTATGACTTAGAAGTTTGGATTCCAGGCCAAGATACTTATCGTGAAATTTCATCTTGCTCAAACTGTGGCGACTTCCAAGCTCGTCGTGCTAAGATTCGCTTCCGCAATGCTGATGACAAGGTGGAATATGTTCACACCTTGAATGGCTCTGGTTTGGCAGTAGGGCGGACCTTCGTTGCCATCCTAGAAAACTACCAACAAGCGGACGGGTCTGTTAAGATTCCTGAAGCCTTGGTACCTTACATGAACGGTATTACCGAAATTCCAGCTAAATAATAAATAGTAAGAGGCTAAAACAAAAGTTTTAGCCTCTTTTCTGATAATCAACAAATCAAAAAAGAGCTAGAGATTATCCCTAGCTCCTAATAGCTTGCGCTTATTTTAAGATTAATTTACCAATTTCTTGGCCACGGCTTACTTGACCTGAAGCAGTGAGTTCGAAGCTTTCTACTAAATCATTACCATTAGTGAAAATCACGATCATGGCATTGTCTTTGCCTTCAGCTGCTAATTGGTCTAAGTCAACGCTAGATACTAAGGTGTTAGCATCAACCTGTTGAGCGTCAGAAACCTTGGTGTCGAATGGACCACCGTTAAGTGCTACAGTATCAATCCCCATGTGGAGCAATACTTCTAAGGCACCAGACTTGAAGCCAACTGCGTGTTTAGTAGGGAAGACATTGACCACTTCACCTGCAACAGGCGCAGAAATTTCACCATTAGAAGGGACGATTGCGAAGCCATCACCCATCATTTTTTGCGCGAAGACGATGTCGTTTACTTCTTCGATGTTGATTAATTGACCATCAGCGACAGCGTAGAGTGTTACTTCTTTTGAAACGGGAGCCGCTTCTTCTTTTTTCTTTTTGAAAAATCCAAACATGATCCTATCTCCTTTGTGTTTGAAATTTATTTCTTGTCCTTATCATACCACATTCTTTGCGATAAGTTCAATGCATTTAATGCCAAGATGGTGTATAATGGATGATAGCTTATAGAGAAAGGACCTAAAATATGAATGGAATTATAGAATTAGTGAAGGTAATCATCCTTGGGATTGTTGAGGGGATTACCGAATGGCTACCGATTTCTTCGACTGGCCATATGCGTTTAGTGGATGCTTTTATGCCACTACAATTAAACAAAGCCTTTACGGACATGTTTTTCGTGGTCATTCAGCTGGGGGCTATCTTGGCAGTGATGGTGGTCTTCTTCCACAAACTTAATCCGCTGTCGCCAAGCAAGTCAGCAGCAGAAAAGAAAAACACCTGGCTTTTATGGTCTAAGGTGATTGTGGCAACTATGCCAGCCTTTGTTCTGGGTTTCCTCTTAGATGACTTAATGGACCAATACTTCGACAAGCCATGGGTCTATGCTATTACTTTTACCGTCTACGGTTTAGCCTTTATCTGGGTTGAATCCGGCAAGCGTAAAGCTAAAGCAAGCCGTATCAATAGTTTAGAAGCTATTAGCTATAAAGATGCTGCCCTCATGGGTCTATGGCAGTGCTTGGCTTTGGTGCCAGGGACTTCTCGTTCTGGGGCTACTATTATCGGGGCGCTCTTAATGGGAACCAAACGCTATGTAGCGACTGAATTCTCCTTCTTCATGAGTATCCCAGTCATGTTTGGAGCAAGTTTCCTCAAGTTAGTGAAGTTTGGCTTCCACTATACAGCAGCTGAAGCGACTTATCTAATCTTAGGGATGTTGATTGCCTTCGGGGTATCACTCTTAGTCATTAACTTCCTCTTGGGTTATATCAAGAAACACGACTTCAAAGTCTTCGGTTACTACCGCGTAGCCTTGGGGATTTTAGTTGCAGTGCTCTACTTCTTAGGTGTATTTAAAGGTAAATAAAAAATGTCTGGGACCTATTAAGGGTTCCAGACATTTTTTATTATCAACATTAGATAGGATAGATACAAACGCATTCAGGTGCCTGGGTCTCTGCCTCAATGAAACTGACAAGACCACTGTCAGCATCGCGACTGAAGACAGCGATATGGTCACTATCTTGGTGGGGCACAAGGAGGTAAGTCTGGTCTTGGCTTAGGACGAAGTCCCGTGGAATCTGTCCACCACTGGCAATTTCTTGAATTTTAAGGGGCTGCTGAGGGTCGGCCAGGGAAAAGACGCAGATGACATCATGGAAGCGGCTGGAAGTATAGAGAAAACGACCGTCCTGGCTGATGCGAATGGCAGCGCTAGCGGCAGATTCTAGATATTCAGAATCTAGAAGGGCCTGCTGATGGACCAAGCTAAGATGACCGCTTGGATCAAGGGCTAGGGTTAGAAGGCTATTAGCCAGCTCGCCAATGACATAGACTAGATTTTGACTCGGATGAAAGACTAGGTGACGAGGACCAGTTCCCGGTGGACAAGTAAAGGTCTGAACCAAGCTGAGGGCACCAGAGCTAGGGGTTACGTCATAGACATAAATTTTGTCACTGCCCAAATCGCAGACATAGAGCAGGTCGCCCTCAGGATTTAAGCCCACAAAATGGATATGGGCACTGGCCTGATTAGGGTGGACGCTAGAGCCCACATGCTCGTGGCGTTCGAAAGGACTTAAGACAGCCTGATCATAATGGTAGCTGTCAACGGAGCCTTCATGGTAATTAGCGACATAGACGGTCTGACTAGCTTCATGGACTGCTAGGTGGCAGCCAGGGATTTTGGTGTTGAGTAGGCGGCTGACTTCCTGCCAGTCCTTACCTTGGCGTTTAAAGGCTACCAAACCGCTCTCTTCCTCACCGCGGTGAATGACCAAGAGAGTGTCAGTTTCTTTGGCATAGGCTACAAAAGTCGGTTGATTGAGTTTGGCAATCAGCTGTGGCTGGGTTAAATGGCCAGTGACAGGGTCCAAGTCAAGGCTTGAAATCCCTAGGTTGCGCCCCTTGGTGTAGCCACCTAGGATATAGGTTTCAGTCATGAAATCAGGTCCTTTCGCTAATAAATTGAGTTTTATTGCCTTGGCCGTGCATAAATCTAAGACAAGGCACCTATCCTTATGGTAGAATAAGATGACAGAAATTTCAAGGAGGGAGTTCTATGCAAGAACACACACCAAAACGCCAGTCGTCTTGGTTTACCCGTCAATTCCTAAATAGCCAGATGGTAGTCAGTCTCCTGATTTTACTCTTGGTTTTATTAATTATTTGGGTTTTTACTAGAATTACACATGTTTTCGCGCCAATTGGGGTGGTCATTGATGTGGCGGCTTTCCCAATTATTACCTCAGGGGTTCTCTATTATTTGCTCTATCCTCTAGTGGATAAGCTGGAAGCGCGGGGAATGAATCGCCAGTGGGCCATTTGGGCTATCTTTATTGGTTTAATTGTATTGTCGACATGGGGGATTGCCTCTCTTGTCCCGACCTTACAGACCCAAATTCTGAGCTTTGCTCGTAGTCTACCTAAATACTATGATGAAATCTATCATATGTTGTATCAGTCACCTTTTCTGACTGAGAATAAGGAAGTCACCCAACGTCTGCAGTCCTTCCTAGATGGTTTCGATTTCCGCAGTATGGCAGAGCAACTAAGTCGTTTCGCTTCTTCTACCTTCGGTAGTTTAGGATCCGTGGTTGGGGCAGTGACCTCCGTCATTATGGGGCTCCTGACCGTGCCAATTATTCTCTATTATCTCTTGGCAGATGGTCAACGTTTGGGCGATTATATCCTGAAATTCGTGCCGACCAAGCACCGTGCCATGGCATCTCGTATGATGTATCAAGGGCACTATCAAGTGGCCCAATATATTCGGGGCCAAATCATTGTGGCAATCTGTGTAGCCATTATGTTCTCTATTGGTTATAGTATTGTCGGGCTAGACTATGCAATTGCCCTTGGGGTCGTGTCTGGTTTCCTTAATATTATTCCCTTCCTAGGATCCTTCATCGCAGTGATTCCGGCCTTTATCATTGCCTTGATTACCAGTCCCGTTATGGTCCTGAAGGTGGCCATTGTCATGATGGTCGAGCAAACCATCGAAGGGCGTTTTATTGCCCCACAAGTTCTGGGGAATAACCTCAAGATTCATCCGGTAACCATTTTGATTGTGCTCTTATCAGCTGGTAAGGCCTTCGGTTTAGTAGGGGTCATCCTAGGGGTGCCTGGTTACGCCGTTATCAAGGTAATCGTGGGTGAGTTTTATGAATTATATCGTGAGCGTTCTGGGGCATATGGTCCCAAAGAAGCTATCCAAGCTCCAACAGACCAAACTAGCCAAGAACTTGCTAGCAATGAAAGAAAGTAGTGATAGGATGTCAGTAAAACAAGTATTCAAACGTGTGACCCTATTGGGTCTAGCCCTAGCGACCGGCTTGAGCCAAGGAGCACTCTTAGTCAGTGCTCAGACTGAGTCGTCTTCCAGTGGCCAAGTCAAGATGGTAGACCCTGCCGAGTCTAGCTCTTCCTACCAAGAGGCAGATACCTCAGTTAGCCGTGAGGCCTACAATCAATTAGAAGAATTGCTTAAGCAAAGTAGCCAGGTTAAAATTAATCCCCAAGCCTTTTATCAAACAGATGATGATTTTAAGGCAGACCAACAGAATTTTGCCGTGACAGTGGATATGTTGCGACTCTACACAGTTAATAGTTTTGCCAAAGAATTAGAGAATGAGTTCAACTTTGAAGAAGGTGGCGGGGGATTGGTGGTTATGCACGTCTCTATCACCAATAAGACCAAAGAAACCGTGCATTATCCGATTGAGGAGCTTAAGTTATCTTATAACGAAGCTAGTTTAGAAGTATCGCCAAGTTATCAACTCTATCCAGCAGAAGATGGCAACCTAGCCCAAACCTTATCTGACAACAAGGGGACTATTGATGCTGGTCAAACAGTTTCTGGCTACCTAGTCTTTGGTTTAAGCGCTAGTTCAGTCAAACGTGTTCAGGAAGATGGCTACTTCTATATCAAGGTGGTTTCTCCTAAGCGAAGTGAATCTGATATTACCGGGATTAGCGTTAATAGCTTAGGTGACGAGCAGTTACTTTATCTGCCAGCCAAGGATGAAGCAGCTAAATCGCTCAAAGAATCTGCCACTCATGTGCCCGACCGTCTAACCACAGAATACTGGGGGACTAAGAAGGTCTTGGCTGACGATAAGCCCAAGCTTAAGGAAAGTGATGAAGGTATCGATGTGACGATTACGCGTTTGGAAGTCAGTGATTTCCAACCAAATAGCTACAACGAAGAATCCTTCCGTAACTTTAAATATGGGGCCGTGATTGTTTCCGTCGAATATGATGTGACCAACAAGTCCCAGAAGACGCTCTTGCCAGTTGACGGCAATACAGTCTTAACCATTAATGGGGATCCGATTAACAGTGACTATGTCTTAACCAACCAAGTTTATGGCAAGGAATTGGCGCCGGGTCAAACCTACCATGTTATCAAGACTTTCGCCTTGGACAAGAGTCGCTACCAGGAACGCTGGCAAGGTCATGACTATAGCCTAACCATTTCCGTTCCTGAAAAGAAACCAGTAGTAGATTCTGCTAGCTCAAGCCAAGAGGGTCAAGAAGGTCAAGAAACTCAAGAGACTCAAATGCAAGGACAGGCAGCCAACCCAGCGCCTGAAGTGACCACCTATAGCGTTACCTTCACTTTGGTGCCTAAGTTGATTCAGACGCTTAGCGAAGACCTGAAGCTTCAACCTGCTAATAGCACAAGCAACAGTCAAAACCCATAGTAGGGAAGGGCTGGGATCTAGGTCTCAGCCTTTTTCTTATGGTTAGGATGGGTGGCCTGTTCTTTTTTTGTTTTTGCGTTAACCTTACCCTATCGATAGGTTGACATTAAAGGGCGAATTGCCTATACTCATAACATAGCTATTATTATAGGGGCCCTAGCCCCAAATAAAGGAGATTTACTAATGTTCAATGATTTTAAAGATGTTCGTGTCTTAACCCGCATGGCCTTAGGCTTGGCAGTTTTAATCGTCTGCTCCTATTTGTCCTTCCCCTTGTGGGGTTTCCCAGCACCTATTACCATGCAGACTTTTGCCCTCTGCTTGATTGGTTTGGTCTATAAACCTAAACAAGCCTTGGCGATTATCTTACTCTACCTATTGCTAGGGGCTGTAGGCTTACCGGTATTTGCTGGTGGTCGCGGTGGATTTGCTTCTTTTGTAGGACCATCAGGGGGTTACCTCTTCTCCTTCCCAATTGCCTATACCTTGTTGTCTATCTTCAAGGGCAAGAAGCCAAGCTTTGTCTCCTACGCTTTGCGGACCCTTATCATCACCGTTCCAATTGTAACGGTCATGGGGATTTGGGGTTTCGTGCAATTCGCGCATATGGATTTGACCAAAGCAGTGACGGTTGCCTTGACCTTTGTACCAGGTGACATCCTCAAAGCAGTCGTATCGGGCTTCTTAGCAGATCGCCTTCAGGTGGTAACCCGTCATTTTAACTAAGCATCTTCCTGCCCGGGAAACAAGTGATTGAACTTGGTTCCCGGGCTTTTTTTGGTTATAATAAATGAGAATGTTAGTAGGAAGGAACGTCTCTATATGACTAATTCTAGAAGTAGCTGGCCTCAAGCTATGGCAGCTTGGGATCAGACCCGTGTCCAGGCCTTTCGGAAAGACCTCCTAGCCTGGTACGATAAAAATAAGCGTGATTTGCCCTGGCGTAAGAGTCAGGATCCCTATGCCATCTGGGTCAGCGAGATTATGTTGCAACAAACCCAGGTGGCTACTGTTATTCCCTATTATCAACGTTTTATGGCGGCCTTGCCCACAGTGTCCGACTTAGCTCAAGCACCAGAAGAGACCCTGCTCAATCTCTGGCAGGGCCTGGGCTACTATAGCCGAGTCCGCAATATGCAGGCGGCTGCCCAACAAGTTATGGCTGACTTTGGCGGTCAGATGCCTGACCAAGTTGACAGTCTCTTAAGTCTCAAAGGGATTGGTCCCTATACGGCAGCTGCCATCGCCTCCATGGCCTTTGGTCGGGTGGCGCCGGCTTTGGACGGCAACCTCTTCCGGATTGTAGCCCGTCTCTTCCGCCTTAAAGATGACATTGCCCTGCCTAAAAGTCGTAAGGTCTTTATGGAAATTCTGGATATTTTGATTGACCCAGATCGGCCAGGAGATTTTAACCAGGCCATGATGGATTTGGGAGCCTGCGTCATGACGCCAAGCAATCCCCGGCCAGATAATCATCCCTTGGCGACATATGATGCTTCCTATCAAGTTGGGGATTCTGACCAGTATCCGGTCAAGAGCAAAAAAGTCAAACAAACTCGGCATGATTTGACCGCCTACTTTCTTGTGGATAGCCAAGGCAATTGGCTCCTGCGCCGTCATGGGGAGAATGAACTCCTGACAGGCCTTTGGCATTTCCCAATGCTGGAACAAAGCATGGTCTATGAAGAAGTGACGGCGGCCGAATTGACTGAGCCACTCTTAGATTGGTTAAGGGGAGAGGCTCTGGTAGAGGGTGATAGCTCCATAAGTAGCCAAGTGGTCAGCCCAGCCCTGGGTCAGGTTAAACATGTCTTTAGCCACCGAATTTGGCAGGTGCAGTTGGTAGGCTTGTGGCTGGATACGACTAGTCCCCTCCAAGAAGGCTGGTGCTGGGTGGCGCCAGAGGCTGTTGGCCAGCTACCTCTGTCTACCTTGCAGGAAAAACTCATGCAGGTCCTAGTCCATGAAAGGGAGGCCGTCCGATGAAATCATTATGGTCTTTTTTTAAGGGCTACCGTGGAGTCGCCCTTTTGGGGCCCTTGCTTAAGTTGGCGGAAGCCCTACTTGAATTAGCGGTACCCTTGGTAGTGGCCCAAATTATTGACCGTATCTTGATGGGTGACGGTGCCATTTGGGGATCCATTGTCTTCTTGTTGGGGCTGGCCCTGGCGGGTGTCCTCATGGCTATTACGGCCCAGTATTTTTCGGCCAAGGCGGCCATTGGCTATACCCGGCAATTGACCCAGGCCCTCTATCAAAAGATTAGTCGCCTGTCCGAGTCCCAGCGTCAGAGTCTAGGGGAATCCAGCTTGATTACGCGAGTGACCAATGACACTTATCAAGTGCAGACGGGGCTTAATATCTTCTTCCGTCTCTTCTTGCGATCACCTTTTATTGTCTTCGGGGCGGTCTATATGGCCTGGCAACTCAATGCCCAGTTGGCCAGCTATCTCTTAGTCATGATTCTGGTTCTATATCTGATTTTGGCGGTCTTAATGGGGCTGACAGCGCCTGGATATGTTAAGATTCGCCAAGCTACTGACCAGATAGTGCAAGTCACGCAAGAAGGCATGGCGGGTTATCGGGTCATCCGGAGTTTTAATCAGGTAGAGGGCTATCTGACTACCTATAACCAGGTTAATCAAAACTTGCTTGGCCATCAATTAAAGACCGGCTTCCTGGCAGCTCTAACTAATCCGCTGACTTACCTAGTCGTTAATGTCACCACAGTCTTAGTCCTCTGGCAAGGGGATTGGGCTCTGGGTCAAGGGCTCCTAGCTAAAGGGGCGCTAGTGGCTCTGGTCAACTATCTGACCTTGATTTTGGGTGAGTTGATTAAAACAACCATTGTCCTAGGTAACCTCAACAAGGCCTGGATTAGTGCTCAGAGAATTCAAGCAGTCCTGGCTATGCCAGAAGAGGATTTAGACCAGAAAACAAGCAGCCAAGTGACAGGGGAAAGCTCTGATTCAATCTGGCGAGCTCAGTCTCTGACCTACACCTATCCAGGTAGTCCCATGCCGACCATTAAGCAGGTTAGCTTGCAACTTCAAGAAGGTCAATGGCTGGGCCTGACCGGGGTAACCGGGGCAGGTAAGACTAGTCTAATCAAACTCCTACTGGGCATCTTACCGGCTGACCAGGGTAGCCTAGCGGGGCCAGAGGCTGAAGATTTAGCCTGGGTGCCTCAACAAGCCCAACTTTTTAAGGGGACCATTCGCTCTAATCTGCTCTTGGCTCAAGACCGGGCTAGTGACCAGGACTTATGGCAGGCCTTGGCCCTGGCTCAAGCAGCAGACTTTGTTGCCGAAAAGGGCGGACTGGATGCCCAAGTCACGGCCTTTGGTCGTAATTTCTCGGGTGGCCAACGGCAAAGACTGACCGTGGCCCGAGCCTTACTCAAAGCCAAAAAAGGTCTGATCCTAGATGATGCGACTTCAGCCCTGGACTATGCTACCGAAAGTCGCCTCCTGTCTGGCCTAAAGGCGGCGCGGCCTGACCTCATGGTCATCATGGTTTCGCAGCGTTTGAATGCCTTGCGTTTTGCTGACCAAATCTTGGTCTTAGAAGATGGCCAGGCTACAGGATATGGGCCGGCCCAAGAATTAGCCCAATCCAATCCTTACTACCGGACGCTAGTCCAGACCCAAAGCCAGGGAGGTGACCGCCAATGAGACAAGGTCAAGTCATGAAACGCCTACTTAAAGGCTTGGCGAGTCGACCATGGCTCATGATCCTAGCCTTGCTATCCACCTTAGTTCAGGCCGGTCTCGTCCTCTATTTACCCGTTCTGATTGGTCGAGCCATTGACTGGATTGGGACAGGGCAGCAAGGAGTCTTGCAAGATTTGCTGGTCCAAATGTTAGTGCTGATTGCCCTAACCATTGCCTTCCAGTGGCTCAATCCATGGCTCTACAATCAACTGGTCTATGGCCATATGGCAGATCTAAGACAAAAGGTAATGGCCCAGCTTCAAGTTAGTCCGGTGCCTACCCTTGATGGTTTTGGCCTGGGAGACTTGGTCAGTCGCCTGACCAATGACTTGGAGCAATTAACGGATGGCCTGATGATGCTCTTCACTCAACTCATGAGTGGCCTCTTCACGATTGGTGTGACCCTTTATCTCATGGCGGGCATGGACCTGGTCCTCTTTGGCTTGGTAGTCATTCTGACCCCAGTCTCCCTCTTCATTGCCCGTTTTATCGCCAAACAAAGCTATCACCGCTATCGGGATCAAGCTCATACCCGGAGTGACCAGGCTCAGCGGGTAGAGGAGACCATTCGCCAAATGACCTTGCTGCAGCAACTAGATACCCAGGAATTCCTAGCTGACGAGTTCCAAACCTTGAACCAGGCCTATAGCCAGGCAAGCTTGGGGGCGACTTTCTATTCTTCAACGGTAAATCCGATGACCCGCTTCGTCAATGCCTTGATTTATGCCCTCTTAATTGGGGTGGGGGCTAGTCGGGTAGTGGGCGGCCAGTTTACGGTAGGGGAATTGGTGACTTTTCTGGCCTATGCCACCCAGTACACCAAACCCTTCAATGATATCTCCTCTGTCTTATCGGAACTTCAGGGTGCCATTGCCTGTGCCGAACGTCTCTACCAAATTCTGGATTTGCCAAGCTTAGTTGAAAATGCCACGCTTGATCTAGCAGGAGACCAGGTTCAAGGCGCTGTTGACTTTGTCGACATGGCCTTCTCCTATGACCCAGCCCAACCCCTGATCCAAGACTTCAATCTGCATGTGCCGCCTGGCAGTATGGTAGCCGTAGTGGGGCCAACTGGTGCCGGTAAATCCACCATGATTAACCTGCTCATGCGCTATTATGAGCCAAGCTCTGGGGCCATTGAGTTAGACGGCCAAGCTATTGCCACCTATCGGCGACAATCTTGGCGCGATCAACTTGGCTTGGTGCCCCAGGAAACCTGGCTCTTCACAGGGACGGTCCATGACAATATTGCTTTTGGCCGACCAGAGGCCAGTCGCCAGGAGGTAGTTGCTGCGGCCAAGGCGGCTAAGGCTCATCACTTTATTGAACTCCTGCCCCAGGGCTATGACACTATCCTGTCAGGACAGGGTGGGGGACTGTCGCAAGGTCAGGCCCAACTGCTAGCCTTGGCTCGAATTTTCATTAAGCCCCCTAAGGTCTTATTGCTGGATGAGGCGACCTCGTCCATCGACGCATATACCGAACTCAAGGTCCAAGAAGCCTTCAACCAGCTTATGGCCGGCCGGACTAGCTTTGTCATTGCCCACCGCTTGGCTACTATTCGCAGCGCGGACCTGATTATTGTTATGAATCATGGGGCCATTGTGGAGCAAGGGACTCACGACCAACTCATGGCCAAGCGCCAACTTTACTACCAAATGCAAGAAGAAGTCTAAGTCTTTTCAGAAAAATTTGCTAAGTCCGCATAAAGCCTTAGCATAATAGGTGAAATTGTGCTATAATATCGGAGTATTGGTTAACGGTCGAAGTACCGGTTCAATTTGGAACGGAAAGTAGGTTCAGTGATGAAACAACCCAAGGAAGGCGAGTTCATCACGATTAAAAGTTATAAGCATGATGGGTCTTTGCATCGGACCTGGCGCGATACCATGGTATTGAAGACCAGCGATCAATCCATCATTGGGTGTAACGATCATACTTTAGTAACGGAATCGGACGGTCGTCGCTGGGTAACCCGGGAAGCAGCCTTACTCTATTATCACCAGCATTTCTGGTTTAATATTGTAGCCATGATTCGCAAACGCGGCGTTACTTATTACTGTAACTTGGCTTCTCCTTATCTGATTGATAATGAGGCGCTCAAGTATATCGACTATGATTTAGATATTAAGGTATTTCCTGATGG
Organism: Abiotrophia sp.; assembly: GCF_057275535.1. NCBI lineage: Bacteria > Bacillati > Bacillota > Bacilli > Lactobacillales > Aerococcaceae > Abiotrophia > Abiotrophia sp. The sequence continues at coordinate 18,662 of NZ_DBHIRJ010000011.1, read as the reverse complement.
GGAAAAGCGGCTGCTGGACTTGGACGAGTACGAGCTCCACAGCAAGCGATACCGCTATCCGGAAGAAATCGATCGTATCCTCAAATATAATATCCAAGAACTGGTCCGCTGGATCGAAGAGAAGAAAGGTCCCTTCGCACCAGAATTCGTGGATATCTGGTATGAGCGGTATTGTCAACTGACTCATCGACGTAAATCTAAGCATAACTGATTAATCGTGATGCCAATTGATTAAAGAAGAGGCTGGGAAAACTCCCAGCCTCTTCTTTTCTTAGGTCTTCAGCCCCAAATCTTTCAGATTTGGGGGCAGGCCTTTGCTTGCACTAGCCTATGAACTTACTAGTCTTGCCTATTTATAGGTTACACCTATAAATAGGGTTTGAGCGCGACTTTTTTACGGGGGAATTTGGCTGTTTTCACATAGTCGGGCCAATTTCACAAGAACGTTCGTGTTTTTAGCCAAGAAGGCTGATTTAAAGGGATTTTTTTTGAATCAATTATGAAAATGCCCTTATATAACAAATGTATATTTGGCTATAAATTTTGTTAGCTTGAGCTTTTAAGTGAGCTCAAGCCCGGTCTAATCAGGAGTTGAGAATTTTTGACATTACAAATACTTTATAGTAAAGTATAAGGAGCTTTTAGAAAATTCAAAGTCAAGGAGGATAGTTGTAGACCAATGGATAGCGCCAGCCCTTCACATGAGAAGGGGACGAGGAGCGGGTTTATCGAATTTTCGGCGGATGACCCGGGGCCGTGCAGTCCACAAGAGAGAGCATAAAACTGGGGATGCAAATCCCAGGACAGAGGCTCTGTCTAAGCACCTAAAAGCAACTTAATTTATGATAATAAAGGAGTTGTTACCCCCATGTGTGGAGTAGTAGGAATGATCGGCGCGGGCAAGGTTCAAGAAACCTTGATTACCGGCCTAGAAAAGTTAGAATATCGTGGTTATGATTCAGCAGGTATCTTTGTGCGCAACAATGAGACCGTGGGCTTCTTCAAGGAAGTAGGGCGCATTGCTCAACTCAAGGAAATTGTGGATTTTGATTTACCTGCCACCGTTGGGATTGGCCACACCCGTTGGGCTACCCACGGGCCAGCTACCCAATACAATGCCCATCCACATTTATCCGCTAGCGGTCGTTTTGCCTTAGTGCACAATGGTGTGATTGAGAACTTTGCTGACCTTAAGGCTAACTATCTGCAAGACGTCGACTTCAAGTCTGATACTGACACAGAAGTCGTAGTTCAATTGATTGAGCACTTTGCCTTAAAAGATGGTTTGTCTGGCAAAGAAGCCTTCAAGAAAGCCTTGAGCTTGATTCACGGTTCTTACGCCTTCGGTTTAATCGATAGTGAGACCCCAGATACCCTCTATGCAGCGAAGAATAAATCACCACTCTTAGTAGGCTTAGGCCAAGGCTACAACCTGATTGCGTCAGATGCCATGGCAACCATTCACTTAACTTCTGACTACCTAGAAATCAAGGACAAGGAATTCGTGACCTTGACCCCATCTGCTGTGACCATCGAAACCTATGCTGGTCAAGTGGTAGAGCGTGCTGCCTTCAAAGCAGAATTAGACGCGGCAGATTTAGAGAAGGGCGCTTACCCTTACTACATGATCAAAGAAATCGACGAGCAACCAACCGTTATGCGTCGTCTGATCCAAGAATATCAAGGCGACAAGGGCCACTTCCACGTGTCTGAAGATCTGTTGGCTGCCTTAACGGAAGCGGACCGCCTCTATGTGGTGGCCTGCGGGACCAGCTACCATGCAGGTTGGGTCGGCAAGAACTTGATTGAGAAGATGGCTGGCAAACCAGTTGATGTCCTCTTAGCCAGTGAATTTGCCTATGACCTACCAATCTTTAGCAGTAAACCGCTCTTTATCTTCTTGACCCAGTCTGGGGAAACGGCAGACAGCCGTCAGGCCTTGGTTCGTGTCAATGAGTTGGGTTACCCATCCTTGACCATTACCAACGTTAAGGGCTCTACCTTATCTCGTGAAGCAAGCCATACCCTCTTGCTACACGCAGGGCCAGAAATCGCAGTAGCCTCTACCAAGGCTTATACTGCTCAAATCGCGGTCATGGCCATCTTGGCAGACTGCCTAGCCCGCCACTTAGGTAAGGAAACAGACTTCGATATGGCACATGAGCTGAGCTTAGTGGCTAGCGCCATGGAATCTATCTTGGCAGAGAAAGACCAGCTTGAAGCATGGTGTAACGCCAACTTGATGGAACCTCGCAATGCCTTCTATATCGGCCGTCTCTTGGACTATTATGTGTCCATGGAAGCTGCCCTCAAGCTCAAGGAGATTACCTATATTCAGACCGAAGCCTTTGCAGCGGGTGAATTGAAGCACGGGACCATTGCCTTAATTGAGGAAGGGACTCCTGTCTTGGCCTTAATCAGCGACCCAAGCGTAGCCGCTCATACCCGCGGTAACGTGGAAGAAGTCAAGGCACGTGGCGCCCAAGCCGTTGTGATTGCAAGCCAAGAAGTAGCCAAGGAAGACGACTTTTTCGTGGTACCAAATGTAACCAAATTATTGAGCCCACTGGCCATGGTTGTCGTGACTCAATTGATTGCTTACTATACTGCCCTAGGCCGTGGCCTAGACGTGGACAAACCACGTAACTTGGCTAAGTCCGTTACAGTTGAATAAAAGATTAAAAGGTTGGGATTGTCGTCCCAGCCTTTTTCTAATGATGGGTAAAATGAGTGGCCTATTGACAGGCAAGGTAGGGAGGCGTATACTATCTGCAAGCACTTACATGAAGTTGAAGGCAGGTATAAGTAGCCTAGCCCTAGACCAAGAAATAGCCGAATATTTGAAAGAAGAGAGCGTGAAAGTAAACCAGTGATAGAACTTGATATGACTTGTTTAGTAGGAGGCCTTGCCTGTTAAAGACTCTATGTTGGTGCCTAATCGTCCTTTTAGCCAGCATCAGTCAATCTTAAGGAGAGACTGACACACAGAATGTGGAGGTGTCCGAGATGAAAGCACTCAAACAATTTCTCATTCCTTTTCTAGCTATTCTGGTTAGCTTGGTCACTTGGACTTCGGCGGCAGCCAGTCCGCGCCAAGTGGTCTTTCGCAATGATAGGGCCGACAGCAGTCTAGTGGCCATTGAAATCAAGGACACGACGGTCCGTCTCTACCTGCCAGAGACCTATCGCTTTAACCGCGACAGTCAGACCGACCAAGTGCTAGATGATTTTTATCAACTAACCCAGAACCCCCAAAGAACTTCCTTGGCTGATCCAAGTAAGAAGCAGGAGGCCAGCCAGGAAAGGCTGGACTATGTCGAGCATAGTGACTATGACCAAGACATCACACCGCGTTACTTTGAGTTTAAGAATGTGGAAATAGTAGAAGAGCCATCTTCTATTAAGGTCCTATATGATAAGACCACGGTCACGCGTTTAGTGGCTCAAATTCTGACCGGCAAGGCCCTGGATTTACAGGGTAACCAATTTTCTATTCAAGAAGTCAAGCCATAAGACCATAGCCGACTACTTAGCAGTGACTTGCCAAAGTAGTCGGCTTTTTCATTGCTATTTCATAAGGCTATGCTATAATAAGATTATGGAAACGCTTAACAAGGAGGTTCTTATATGGAAAAAGTTGTGTACACGAACTATTGGGTAGACCGCTATACAGATGCCCGCAAGGAGCATGGATCCTACCTGACGGAGGAAGAAGCCCTCAACGCTATTTACACCTGGTGGCGCATCCACAAGGAACACCATCGGGATGTCAAGGAGACGCGGACTAATACCGGGGCCTTGGAAATCACCTATGATGATGACCGTTACGTCTACCGGATTGAAAAACGCAAATTCCAAGGCAATTTGCCAAGTCGTAGCTATCAACTCTGGACTCAAGGACAAATTGAGGCCCAACGTCAACAACTGCAACTGTCTGATGATGAGTTCCTCTTCGACGAGTTGGCTGAGCCTTACCGCGACCGTCTCATTGAAGTGATGGCTGATGCTAGCAAGGTACGCAACTTCTGCTATACCCAAGATGGCCGCCTAGTGGTGAAACTGTCTGACCTCAAGGCAGCCCGTCAACGTTAAAAACAATAAAATAAGCCCCTGAAGCCATTTGGAATCCTGGCTTCAGGGGTCTTTTCTTGATAGCATAACTTAATAGCCTTCAGGCGCGAATAGGGCACTGCCCACACGCAGGAAGCTAGCACCTTCCTCGGTGGCCATGGTATAGTCTTGGCTCATGCCCATGCTGAGCTCAGTACAAGGAGCATGAGGATAGCCGGCTTCTTGGACTAGGAGTTGGAGATGTTTGAGAGTCTTGAAGAAGAAGTGGAGCTCGCCTTCTAGGGCATCGGCTGGCGCCATGGTCATCAGGCCTACGATTTCAATCTTGTCGTAAGGAGCTAGTTGCTCGATGGCTGCAAAGACTTGTTCGGGCTCATAGCCTGTCTTGCTCTCTTCACCCGAGACATTGACTTGGAGGAAGCACTTGATGGGGTGGTCAGCCCGCTTTTGAATTTCCTTGGCTAAGTCAAAGCGGTCTAGGGCATGGAGATAGTCAATTTGATTGATAAACTCCTTGACCTGGCGGGTTTGGACCCGGCCGATGAAGTGCCAGACAATGTCTGGAGCAGTTTGGGCTAGGGCGGCCTGCTTTTCTAAGAGGGCAGGATAGCGATTCTCGCCAAAATGCCGTTGGCCTAAACCATAGAGGGCTTGAATTTGGTCGGCGCCCACGGTCTTGCTGACGGCAATTAGCTGAGGGGCCTTGCCTTCTGGGCTATGTTTTTGGATACAGTCTAAGACCGCCTGGTAGCGATCCTGGATGAGCTTCTGAGTCATGGAATATTCCTCCTACTTAATGGCTGTAGTATAGCACGCTAGCTAACTTTTTGCAAAAGTCCCGCGTTCCCAAGTGGCGTGGGACATGCTATACTAAGGAGGTAGAATACGTCTTGAGGAGGATCTAAGATGCCAGCAGATTTTGGAGCTTTCTATCAGAAAGAAATCGGCCAGCGCCGGGCCATTTTGGCGACTTATTTAGAAGAGAGAGGGCAAGGCCAAGCCCTAGAAACAGCCCTTGCCTTGCCAGAGTCAGTGGCCAACCAGTTGATTGAGAACTATGTGGGCAATTATAGTCTGCCTTTTGGTCTGGCTCCGACCTTCAAAATTAATGGGCGAGACTATGTGGTGCCAATGGCTATTGAAGAGCCTAGTGTGGTGGCGGCCGCCAGCAACGGGGGCAAACGTCTGGGCAATATCCAGTCTCAGGTTTTGAGTCGCCAATTAATCGGTCAGATTGTGCTAACCGATATTGAAGACCTGGCTAGCGGGCTTGAGCAAGTTTTGGTTCAAAAAGACCACTGGCTGAACCTAGCTCGGGCAGCCTGTCCTAGCATGGTGGCTCGTGGTGGCGGCCCCTGCGATTTATGGGCCGATAGCTACGGGGATGACCAGGGCGATTTTCTTTGTGTCTATTTGAGTCTGGATCCCTGCGATGCCATGGGCGCCAATGTCATGAATACGGTCCTAGAGGCGCTAGCACCTGAAGTTGAAGCAAGCCTGGGTGGTCAAGCCCTCCTGCGGATTCTTTCTAATCATGGTGACAAGCTCCTAGTCAAAGCCCAGGTTAGCCTACCTGTTTCCCAGCTTCACGCCAATCCAGAGCAGGCCTTGACTTTGGCCAAACGTTTGAGTCAAGCCAGTCGTGTGGCCCAGTTGGATCCACGTCGGGCGGTGACCCACAATAAGGGTATTATGAATGGGGTAGATGCGGTCTTGCTTGCCACAGGCAATGACTGGCGAGCGGTGGAAGCCGGTGTCCACGCCCATGCGGCTCGGGATGGTCAATATCGGGGCCTCAGTCAATGGACCCTTTCCGCTGACCAAGCAAGACTAGAAGGGGAATTAACCCTGCCCTTGTCCCTTGCGACCGTTGGCGGGACCCTAGCTGTCCATCCAACGGCCCAATTGGCCCTGGCTATTTTAGGCAAGCCCAATGCCCGTGAGCTGGCTCAAATCATTGCAGCAGTCGGCCTAGCCCAGAACTTTGCTGCCTTGAGAGCCCTAGTGACTGACGGCATTCAAAAGGGCCATATGGCCTTGCAAGCCCGGTCCTTGGCCCTTCAAGTCGGTGCCAGCCTAGAGGAAGTGCCTGCTCTGGTAAAGGCCTTGCGTCAGGCCCCTACCATGAACCGGACTTTAGCAGAGCAAGTCTTGGCCCAGCTACGCAGCCAAGAGGGAAGTTAAAAAATTTATTAAGTTAGCGCGCCTTTAAGATAAAGGCGCCTTTTTCGTGGTACAATAAGCGTGACAAATTAGGAATATAGGTGATAAAAGATGACCGTAACTGTCGGTATAGACAAAATCGGGCTCTATGTGCCCCAATACTATATTGAAATGACCGAATTAGCTCAAGCCCGTGGTGTTGAGCCAAGTAAATACACGATTGGTATTGGCCAAGACAAGATGGCCGTGCCACCTCTGGACCAAGATGTAGTTGCGATGGCAGCCAATGCAGCAGCTAGCATCTTAGATGAGCATGACCGTTTAGCTATTGACCAAGTCATTGTCGGGACAGAGTCGGCCTTCGACTATTCCAAATCAGTGGCCAGCTACTTACATGAATTATTGGCCCTTCAACCTTACTGTAAGGCCTATGAAATCAAGCAAGCTTGCTACGGGGCGACCGCTGGGCTCCAGTCGGCCTGTGACTACGTTCGCCTACGACCAGACCGTAAGGTACTAGTAGTGGCCACCGACATCGCCCGCTACGGTCTTGGCACGCCAGGTGAGCCTACGCAAGGAGCTGGGGCAGTAGCCCTCCTCATCTCTGCTAATCCGCGGATTTTGGCCTTGGATAGCCAATCTATTTCTTATACTGATAACCAATTTGATTTCTGGCGTCCATCTTATTCTGACGTGGCGCTAGTAGATGGCAAATTCTCGACTGAACTCTACCAAGATTGCTTCTGTCAGGTCATGGCGTCAGCTAAACAAGCAGGGTTATCGCCTGAAAATTGGCGCAATGTGGTCTTCCATCTGCCATTTACCAAGATGGGCAAGAAGGCCTTGGATGCCTTGGCTCAAAAAGGAAGCCTGGATGCCAATCTGATTGAGCGTTGGCAGGCAGCCTATGAACCGGCTACACGTTTGGGGCGTCAGGTAGGCAATATTTACACCGGATCCCTCTATCTCAGCCTCCTGTCCTATTTGACAGAAGTAGAGGATTTAGTAGCAGGGGACAGTCTGGGACTCTTCTCCTATGGTTCAGGCGCGGTCGCCGAACTTTTTTCTGGGACGCTACAAGAAGGCTTTAGACAGGCTCTGGATCTGGCAGCCTTAAAGGCTCACCTGGAGCGCCGCCAAGCCCTATCTGTCCAGGACTACGAGCGGATTTTCGCTCAGCGCTTGCCACAAGAAGCGGACTATCAAGTAGCTCGCCAAAGCCAAGAAGCAGGCTTTGTCTTAGATAAAATCGACGGCCACCGCCGTTACTATGGCAAACACTAAAAAACCAGGACCTAAGTCCCAGTTTCTTTTTTGATATAGGGCTAGCTTAAAGGCTGTCTAAGCTAAAATGAAGGCTGCCATCTTCCTTAAGCAAGACAGGAACCCCAACTCTAGCGCCATCCTTAACAGCTTGAAACTCTGGTCGGCTATCACGCAAGTGGAGAAAGGCCTTGAGTTCCCGCATGGAATTCGTAATATTGACTGCATCATAGCGGATACCACGAGCTTCAAGTCCAGCTACAAAAGGTTGGGTATCGGGGCACTTGTCACTAAAAAATAGGGTAGGGTGAGTCATGAAAAAATCCTCCTTAAACTAATGGTCTTTAGACTCATTTTAAGCCTGATATGACTAGGAAACAAGGGATTTGCTTGTAAGTTTTGAAACCAGTTCTAATGACTGATATTCTGATACCGAGAACATCAGGAAAAGGCATTGCACTTGCAAACCGTTTGCGTATAATTAGAGTTGTCAAAAAAAAAGAAAATATGCAAAGGAGGTTTGGGTATGCAACGTACGAGTGGCGTACTCCTTCATATATCATCTCTCCCATCTAAGTTTGGGATTGGGTCTTTCGGGCAATCTGCCTATGATTTTGTCGATTTCCTGGCAAAAACAGGCCAACAATACTGGCAAATTTTGCCTCTAGGGACCACGTCTTATGGAGACTCCCCTTATCAATCATTCTCTGCCTTTGCCGGCAACACTCACTTCATCGACTTGGATCTCCTAGTTGAAGCAGGCTGGCTGACAGAAGCTGATTATGCTGGGGTAGACTTCGGTGACCATCCAGAATATGTGGACTATGCCAAGGTCTATACAGAACGTCGTCCAATCTTGGAGAAGGCAGTCGCTAACTTCTTGGCTAAAGCTGACAAGAAGGACTACCAACAATTCTTGGCGGACAACTATGAATGGTTGGAGCCATACTGTGAATACATGGCAATCAAGGAGCACTATGATCTCAAGCCATGGTTCCAATGGGATCCAAAAGCTACCTTGCGCGATGAAGCGACTATCGTTCATTTGCGTCAACAATTAGCGGATGTCTTGACCTACCACCGTGTAGTGCAATACTTCTTCAACATCCAATGGCAAGCACTTAAGAAATATGCCAATGCTCAACACATTGAGATTATTGGGGACATGCCAATCTATGTTGCAGCGGATAGTGTTGAAATGTGGATGACCCCACATTACTTCAAGACATCTGAAGATCACCAACCAAGCGTAGTGGCTGGTTGCCCACCAGATGCCTTTACTGCTGATGGCCAACTATGGGGTAACCCAATCTATAACTGGGATGCTATGAAGGCTGACGGTTATGCTTGGTGGATTACTCGTCTTAAGGAAAGCTTCAAGCTCTACGATGTGGTTCGGATTGACCACTTCCGTGGCTTCGAGTCCTACTGGGAAATTCCATTTGGCGACACCACTGCTATTAATGGTGAGTGGGTCAAAGGCCCAGGTAGCGACCTCTTCCGTGCTATTCGCAAGGAACTAGGCGACGTGAAGATTATTGCTGAAGATTTAGGCTTCATGACCCAGGAAGTAATTGATATGCGGGATGAAACCGGCTTCCCAGGTATGAAGATCATGCAATTTGGTTTTGGCGGAGGGGATTCAGTTGATTTACCTCACAATTACGTCTATAATTCTGTATGTTATGTGGGAACCCACGATAACGAAACTGGTTTAGGCTGGTTCCAAGACTCAGCTGATGAGGCATCACGTGAATTCTTCAATGCCTACATGAGACGTGGGGAAAATGAAACAGTTTCTCATGCCCTCAACCGCGGGATTGCTGCTGCTGTCAGCAAGATGGCAATCTACACCATGCAAGACTTGTTGAACTTAGGTAACGAAGCGCGTATGAACGTGCCATCTACCTTAGGTAACAACTGGAAATGGCGTATGAAGTCAGATGCTCTGACTGACCAATTAGCGGAAGAATTATTGGAGTTGACAACTACCTACTGCCGTTTGAATCCTGCCTTCAAAGTAGCAAGTGAAGAGGCTGAAGTAGCGGAAGAGACTAAGTCAACTAAGACTACTGAAGTTCAAAAGGCCAAAAAGCCAAAAAGCCCGCAACTAAGTAATACCCAGCAAGACCCGTAAATAAATGTGGCCGGTGTTAGGAGATTTCTTCTAACACCTCTTGCTTGCCTACCTGTTAATCAGAAAGATCTTTGAGGCTTACGGCCTAATCAATATAAGGAGTTAAACATGACTATTTTAGAAAACTACACTAACAAGCTTTTCAATAAATCAATTGATGCTTGTAACGATGCAGAACTTTACAAAGCCCTTTTAGATATTACGCGTGACAAATCTCGCGAATTACCAACTCACGATGACAAGAAAAAACTCTACTACTTCTCTGCAGAGTTCTTAATCGGGAAACTTTTGAGCAACAACCTCTTGAACTTAGGTATCTACGATGAAGTGAACGCTGAGTTACAAGCTCACGGCAAATCTATCATGGATATCGAACAAGCTGAAAATGAACCTTCCTTAGGTAACGGGGGCTTGGGTCGTTTGGCTGCCTGCTTCGTTGACTCTATCACCAAATTAGGGATCAACGGGGACGGGGTTGGTTTGAACTACCACTTCGGGCTCTTCCGTCAAGTATTCAAAGACAACCAACAAACGACTATTCCAGATGCTTGGTTGACTGGCGATGACTGGACTATCCAAAGCAAGAAGGCTTATACTGTTCCTTTCCGCAAGTTCTCCTTGCATTCTACCCTTTATGATATCGACGTATTAGGTTACAAACAAACTAAGCGTAACCGTCTCCGTCTCTTCGACTTAGACAGCGTGACTTCTGACATTATTGAAGATGGCATTTCCTTCGACAAACACGACATCGAGAAGAACTTGACCCTCTTCCTCTACCCAGATGACTCTGACCACGCAGGTGAAGTATTACGTATTTACCAACAATACTTCATGGTATCTAACGGGGCTCAATTGATCTTGGAAGAAGCAGTCGCTAAGGGCAGCAACTTACACGACTTGGCAGACTACGCAGTGATCCAAATTAACGACACTCACCCAGCCTTAGTTATCCCAGAAATGATTCGTCTCTTGGGCGAACGCGGGATTGAGTTCGATGAAGCAGTAGAAATCGTTCGTTCCATGACTGCCTTCACTAACCACACAATCTTGGCTGAAGCCTTAGAAAAATGGCCTGTATCCTTCTTGGAAGAAGTAATTCCTAACGTGATGGCCATTATCCGTAACTTGGATGCTCGTATTAAAGCACAATTCCCAGATAACGACGCAGTACAAATCATCGACCAATTTGACCGTGTTCACATGGCTCACTTGTCAATCCACTACGGTTTCTCTGTAAACGGGGTTGCAGCTCTGCATACTGATATCTTGAAGAAGTCAGAATTACATGCCTTCTACGAAATCTACCCAGAAAAATTCAACAACAAGACTAACGGGATTACCTTCCGTCGTTGGATTATGGATGCTAACAAGGAATTGTCTGACTACATCGACTCCTTGATTGGCCGTAAATGGCACCACACTGCTGAGTTAGAAGGCTTACTCAACTATGTCAACGACCAAGCAGTCTTAGATAAGTTAGAGTCTATCAAGTTCAATAACAAGCTCCGCCTCAAACACTACCTCAAGGAAGTACAAGGCGTAGACATTAACGAGCACTCTATTTTTGACATCCAAATCAAACGTATGCACGAGTACAAGCGTCAACAAATGAACGCTCTCTACGTAATTAACAAGTACTTAGACATTAAAGCCGGCAACATTCCAGCAACTCCATTGACTGTTTTCTTCGGTGGGAAGGCTGCACCAGCTTATACAATCGCTCAAGACGTTATTCACTTAATCTTGACCTTGTCTCAAGTAATTGCTAATGATCCAGAAGTAAGCCCACACTTACAATTGGTAATGGTTGAAAACTATAACGTAGAACGTGCTCAATACTTGATTCCAGCATGTAACATTTCCGAGCAAATCTCCTTGGCTTCTAAGGAAGCAAGTGGTACTGGTAACATGAAGTTCATGTTGAACGGTGCTTTGACCTTAGGGACTGAAGATGGTGCTAACGTGGAAATCCACGAATTAGTTGGTGATGACAATATCTACATCTTCGGTAAGCACAGTGATGAAATCATCAAGCTCTACGAAACTCAAGGTTATGTAGCACGTGACTACTACGAGCATGACGCGATTCGTCCATTAGTTGACTTCATCGTGAGCGATAAGATGTTAGCAGCAGGGAACGAAGAGCGCCTCAACCGTCTACATCATGAATTAATCAGCAAAGACTGGTTCATGACCTTAATTGACTTGGAAGAATACATCCAAGTGAAGGAAAAGATGTTAGCTGACTACGAAAACCGTACTGAATGGAACAAGAAAGCCTTGATTAACATTGCTAAGGCTGGCTTCTTCTCATCTGACCGGACCATTGCAGAATACAACCGCGATATCTGGCACTTGAAAGAAAACCGTGTAGAAATCGACTAATCGATTAATTAGAAAGCTGGGTTTATCCCGGCTTTCTTTTATATAACAAAATAGCCGGAGGACTTAGTCTTCCGGCTATTTATTAACTTTCTTGAGAGCACTGAGCAAGCTCATTGCCAATATTATTAAGTCGTTCAATCAGCGTTTCAATGGAAATGGCATTGATATTGATGAATAATTTAGAATGCAATTGTGGGATAGGCACATTGCTGAGAATAACGTCATATTCAGAACGAATCACTTCCCGGACATTCTGATAGAGAACCTGCGGGGCATGGAATTCAAGTTGCTGGGAGCAAGAACAAGCCAAGAGGTCACGAATCATCAAGGAGTGGGAAGAGTTAATATTACTGAAAATCCCCACGCGAATCTTCTTCTGGCATTTCATGAGCTGAGGAATTAATTCAGACCAAGTAGAGAAGATGGTGTAGATTAAGTATCGAACAATTTCAGGGCCTGTATGAAGCTTATTGGCTTGACGGTATTGAATAACAGATTTCTCAATATAATTGTAGAAGTCTGGAAAATCTTCGTAGAGATGGCTCATCCAAGTTGCCCGACGTCGGAAAATTTCAGATTTAGCGAATACCTCGTAACATTCAACAGAAGAGGCGTTGTGGAAGAGGATGGTCAGAACTTCTGGGTTGCTGATTTCAAGATTGAAATGCTGGCGAATATCCTCAATCATAAGCTGAGCCTGAGTCAGTGAAGTATGGATGGAGGCTTGTAGGCGCGACGCCTTTAGCATATCTTGATAGGTGTAGAAGAAATCATCCCGCAAGAATGGGTAGAGTAGGTTAGACAGCACGATGTCTCCCAAAGGTTCTCCCACATAGTCAGATAAAGATCGAATAAATTCCTGGTCTGCTTTTTGCTCTAATGCCTGAGCAAAACGACTCGAAACATTGGTTATGTGGAGTGGAAGGTCCCGTTTGAAGTGGTGACGCTTGATGTTAATAATAGTTGCGCGCTTAATCAGGTAGTAGAGGGAGAAATCCAGTGGCCGATCCAAAATCTTGATGAAGGTGGCCACGAATTTGTCTACATGGGCTTCTTTGATATCTTCAAACGGCCAAGTAGTTGAGGGATAGCGCTCAGCGAAGTACTGGCCAAAGAAGAAGCGAATCTCATTCTCATTACCTATGATGGCTAGCGGTTTGGTAGATACCTGAATATTATAGAGGCCATTAAACCAACGGTTAATACGACGAATGGTTCGGTAGAAGGTAGGGTAACTCATGAAAAAGTGTTCTAGGACCTCTTCCATTTCAGTTTGGGGGTGGAAGAAGAGGTATTCTAAAACTTGGAAGTGGACAGAGTTAGCCAGGTAGAATTGGTAGGCTAGGTTGATGTCGACCGTGAAGCGATTGACCATTTTAGCGCCATCAGGCTGGACTGAAATCTCATACTGTGGCAGATTACTGGCAATTTGCTGGAGGTCTTCCTTCAAGATACGAGTAGAACAGTCGAGGGTATCAGCCAGTTGGTCTAATGGCAGAGCGTCATCAGAAGCGTGGAGGATATTTAATAACTGGAGTTGACGCTTATGCGTCTTAGAAAGTAACTTTTCGATGATGATGGCCCCCTTAAATTTGTACTGACGAATTCTTATTAATTATATCATAAAAATGTTTGTTTGCGGAAAAAAGATGACCCAAAATCACAAAAAAACAAGACAATTTGACAGCTTCTAACCATACAAAAAACACCTCCCAAAAGGGAGGTGTGACTTGTCCTTATTCTTTGACAAAGGCAGCAGATTGTTCACCAGCTTGGCGACCGAAGATAATGATGTCGGCAACGGCGTTACCACCGATACGGTTAGCACCGTGAACCCCACCAGTTACTTCACCAGAAGCGTACAAACCTTTGATTGGTTGGTTTTCCTTGTTGAGGACTTGTGCGTTAGTGTTAATCTTAAGACCACCCATGGTGTGGTGAATCCCAGGAGCAATTTTAATCGCGTAGTATGGTGCTTGTGACAAGTCGTTGTCCATCCCGGTTGTCCGGCCGAATTCGTCGTCCTTCTTATCAGCAACAGCCTTGTTCCAAGTTTCCAGGCTAGCTTTTAAGTTAGCTGGGTCAACACCAATTTCTTTAGCTAAGTCTTCAATAGTGTCACCTTTGACCACTAAGCCTTTAGATTCGTATTGGTTGATGGCTTTAACGCGTCCCTTAAGGGCTTCGTCGAAGACTACGTAAGCTGCTTTTCCTTCTTGGCCGATAATGGCAGCAGAAACCTTATCACGGGTTTCTAATTCGTTGAAGAAACGTTTACCTTCTTGGTTGATTAAGATCGCACCTTCACCACGAACGGCTTCAGTGATTAAGTAAGAAGTCTTTTGTTCAACAGAAGGGTGGATTTGGATTTGATCCATATCAACGGTTTGTGCGCCCAATTTTTCGGCCATCTTGATACCGTCCCCTTGGGAACCTTCTTGGTTAGTTGTAACAAAGCCTTTGAGTTCTGGCTTAAGTTGGCTGACCATGTCTAAGTTAGCCCCGAAACCACCTGTAGCTAAGACAACAGCCTTAGATTTGATAGTTTTTTCTTGGCCTTCAACGGTCACTTTAACGCCAGAAACAGCGCCATTTTCTTCCGTAATTTCTGTTACATCAGAGTTAACAAAGGTTGGAATCTTACGCTCAGTTACGTTAGCGTAGAGGCCTTCTACTAAGTAGCCCCCAATTGCAGAACCATCTGATGGACGGTGTGTACGCTTAACGCTCATCCCACCGGTAGTGGTTAAGTTATCTAGCTTAATGTTCATAGAGTCTAACCAATCAATGGCGCTAGCAGAGTGATCTACTAAGAAGCGAAGCAATTCTGGATCGTTCTTTTCTTTCCCGCCCTTGAAGGTTTCTTCGTAGAACTTGTCGTTAGAGTCTTCAATGCCAGCTTCCTTTTGGAATTTGGTTTCGCTGGCGTTCATCCCAGCAGAAGACTTGCTAGTATTCCCACCCACGATTGGCATTTTCTCGAAGATTACAACGTTGGCTCCAGCGTCATGGGCTGCGATTGCTGCGGCCATACCGCCACCACCGGAACCGACAACGACTACGTCATAGCTTTCCTTGAGTTCAGCTGGGTCCGTATATTTTTTCTCGGACGCCCCTGAAGTTGTATCGGGCTTGGAAGAATCTTGGGCTAAGACAGACAAGGTGTGACCGAGGCTAGCAAAGACCAAGAACAAAGCTGCGAAAAGGATAGATAATTTTTTACGCATGTGAACTGACATCTCCTTTTGTGATTTAATTATCTTATTATATTATACAGAATTTTGGCTTAAATTTCAATCTTTTGCCGGAAAAAGACAGAAAAAGATACCTTTTCTAGTGGACAGGGAAAAATGAAAAAACTTTGTGAAAGCAAGGTGGATAAGAGTCTTGTTAAATCAGGGATGTAAACGCTCAAAAAACTTGCTTTAAAGAGCTTAAAAAGCTACCTTTTTTACTGTATATATGGTATGATGTATCTGTTGCTAAGCAATATCTTAAGGAGGAAGAAAAAATATGAAAGTAGTAGTAGTTGGCTGTACTCATGCAGGAACAGCATCTGTTAAAACTATTTTAAATGATCACCCAGAAGCGGAAGTTGTTGTTTACGAACGTAATGACAACGTATCCTTCTTGTCTTGTGGGATTGCTTTATACGTCGGTGGGGTTGTGAAAGATCCTCAAGGGCTCTTCTACTCAAGCCCAGAAGAATTAGCTTCTTTAGGTGCTAAAGTCAACATGGAACACGATGTTTTAGAGGCTGACTTGAAAGCCAAGACCTTACGCGTTAAAAACCTCAAAACTGGTGAAGAATTCGAAGAAACTTATGACAAGTTAGTGGTAACGACTGGTTCTTGGCCAATCATCCCACCATTAGAAGGTTTAGACTTAGAAAACGTTCAACTCTGCAAGAACTACAACCAAGCAAAAGAAATCTTCGCTAAGAAGACTGACAAGCAAAAAGTGGTAGTTATCGGTGGGGGTTACATCGGGATTGAACTCGTTGAAGCTTTCAACTTAGAAGGTAAAGACGTTACCTTGCTTGACGGTTTAGACCGTATCTTGAACAAATACTTAGACCCAGAATTCACGGATATCTTAGAAGAAGACTTGCGTAACCGTGGCGTTGAAGTACGCCTTAACGAAATGGTTCAAGGCTTCAAAGGCGAAAATGGCGTCGTGAAGAAAGTGGTAACCACTGGTGGCGAATACGAAGCTGACATGGTAATCCTCTGTGTAGGTTTCCGTCCAAACACTGACTTAGTTAAAGACCAAGTTGAAACCATGCCTAACGGTGCTATCATTGTTGACGACTACATGAAGACTAGCCATCCAGATGTCTTTGCAGCGGGTGACTCCTGTGCGGTTAACTACAACCCTAACGGTGGCCATGCTTACATTCCATTAGCAACTAACGCTGTGCGTATGGGTGCTTTGGTTGGTAAGAACATCGCGGGCGACAAAGTTCGTTACCGTGGGACTCAATCAACTTCTGGTCTCCACCTCTTCGGTTGGAACATTGGCTCAACTGGGGTTAATGAAGGTTCTGCTAAGCACTTCGGTTTAGACACTCGTTCAGTATACGTGGTGGACAACTACCGTCCAGAATTCATGCCAACAAACGAGAAAATCTACATGAAGTTAGTTTACGAAGTAGGGACCAACCGTATCGTAGGTGGGCAAGTAATGTCTAAATACGACTGTACCGCTTCTGCTAACACCTTGTCCTTGGCTATCCAAAACAAGATGACCATTGAAGACTTGGCTTATGTTGACTTCTTCTTCCAACCTGTCTTTGACCGTCCTTGGAACTACCTCAACATCTTAGCTCAAGCTGCAGTTGAACAAGAACGCAAACTTAACGCTTAATAGCAAATGGGACTGGCCTTGCCAGTCTCTTTTTTTATGGATACACGGGGTAAATTAAAAATCCCATTATATCATATATGATATAATGGGATTTTTGTCTGGCCTATAAATCAGATTTGAGCAGGCTATAGTGGGCGATATCCACAATGCCTTGGTTGTTGTGCCCGGCTTGGCGTAGAATGCCTTCAAAGTGGAAGCCTGCCTTTTGCATGACGCGACCAGATCCAGGATTGGCAGTATCATGGGTGGTACTAAGTCGATTGAGGTCTGCTTCTTGCAAGAGGAAACGGCTGACCGCAATGAGGGCTTGGGTCATGTAGCCTTTGCCCCAGTAATCTCGTCCTAAGACATAGCCTATGGTCATGGAATTGGTGCCAGGCACATAGTCGAGGGCACTAATATCGCCAATGACTTGGTCAGGCTGGGATTTGAGAGTGATGGCCCATTTAAAGGAATCTCCGTCTTGATAGGAGGCTACCCAACGCTCTAGGATGGCTTGAGTGACGCTTAAGTCGGCGTGAGCCGGCCAGATCAGGTAGGTGACATTGTCGGGACGGCCCGCCCAGTTGTTGAACATGGCAGGCGCATCTGATAGTTCAAATCGTCGTAAAATAAGGTCTTCTGTGATGAGAGTTTGGGTTCCAATGGCTTTCATAAGCAAGCCTCCTTTCTTTGACCTTGAT
The DNA here is from genome assembly GCF_057275535.1 of Abiotrophia sp. Lineage (NCBI taxonomy): Bacteria > Bacillati > Bacillota > Bacilli > Lactobacillales > Aerococcaceae > Abiotrophia > Abiotrophia sp. The sequence continues at coordinate 1,091 of NZ_DBHIRJ010000011.1, read as the reverse complement.
TATACGCCCAAGAAAGAAAAAAGCCAAGACAGACGGACTGTCTTGGCTAGTTTTATTTTTTGCTCAAAAGGCTAGGGAATTGAATCTGTTCCATGATTCGTTTGATTGGCGCATTATTGAATAAGTAATAGAGGACGACGGAATTGACCACTAGGGAAGCCATGTTTTTGTAGAAGCGTACAGGCAAGATGGCCATAATGGCTTTTTGCTGAACCATCATGGTCCAGAGGGTATTGAGCCCCAAGTTACAGATGAAGGTGATAGCCAAGACAGTCAGGAAGATTCGAAGAGGGGTCTTAGCTTGGCGGTGAAGGCCAAGCCCGTAAATTAGCCCACCGACAATGGCAGTTAGGGTGTAGCCTGGGAAGTAGTCCCCCTTAGCACCGCCTAAAGCGAACTTAAGAATATCGTGGGCAGCGCCAAGAATCATGGCAGGGATTGGGCCGGCAATTGCGCCAGTCAAGGCAGCCCCCACAAAGCCAAAACCCATTTTGGTAACGCCTAAATTGACTTCAGGTAGGTAATCCAAGGCGAAGCGGATAGCCAACAAGATGGCCAGGGTGGTTAATTGTAGGGTGGTGACGGCGCCTTTACGGCGGTATACTTGATTTTCCATTTTAATAGCATCTCCTTAATTTAGCGAGCTGCTTCATTTAACTGACAGAACCAATTAAATGCAGCGAATGCAGAAAAGAAACCGCAAAATGTCCAGCATTTTTTCGTATAGGAGCAACATTCCATCTCGCTATCACTTAACGCTTCTTTTCTTACTCTGGTGTTAGTTGGTGTCAGCGCCCTTCTTGCCTTAACCTCCTTCTTCTAGATTAGGGTTCTAACCTCCTAAGCATAGGGATAAAAGGAGGCTTTGTCAAGCCTTGCAGACTAAGAATTCCGGTGCTATAATAAGCTTGTTCCGGAGACGTACCGAAGAGGCCGTAACGGGAATGACTCGAAATCATTTTGTCGGGCAACCGGCACGTGGGTTCGAATCCCACCGTCTCCGTTATATCAGATAAAAAAAGCCATCCCACGTAAGTGTACTGCACCCCATAAGTTGGACAATAAAAATCCAACTTATGGGGTGTTTTCAA
>NZ_DBHIRJ010000010.1:0-84339 GCF_057275535.1 Abiotrophia sp. | reverse complement strand
TTACGAGCATTTAAGAAAATATAAAAAGATAATTAGAAATTTATACTTTGTTTGTTATAAAATATTCCTAATATCAGCATAATCCTGGACCTGATAGGTCAGAGGCAGGTCACTAGGTGCGGCGGCTTGATGCGGGTTGTACCAGAGGCTGTCAATGCCGGCCTGGTGGGCGCCCAGCATGTCGCTTTGCAGGCGGTCGCCAATCATGAGGTAGGCGCTAGTGTCGTCGGCTCCAGTCATCTTGTAAATGGCCTGGTAGAAGCCAGGGTCTGGCTTGCTATGACCCAGTTCGCCGGAAATAGCCAGGTGGTCAAAGAGGTCTAGCCAATCAACCTGTGCCAGGCGCTTACGCTGGGTGTCGGAGACGCCGTTAGTGGCGGCAACTAGCTGGTATCCAGCGCTTTTCAAGTCTAGCAAGAGGCGGTCGGCGCCGGGAAAGATTTGGTTGTGGACGACTAAAAGGTCGCGGTATTGGTCATCCAGGCTACGGCCGTCCAGGTGATCCAGATGGGGCTGGAAAAATTCCTTGAAGCGGCGGTCCAAGAGTTGGTCCAGGGTCAGCTGGCCCAATTCCAGTTGGTGCCAGAGCCGGTGGCTGTGGGCATGGTAGTCGGCCAAGATTTGATCTCTGTAGTCCAGGTCGTGATTCCGGCAAAAGGCTTCAAGAGCCAGAGCCTGGCTGGCATCAAAGTCCAGCAAGGTGTGGTCTAGGTCGAAGAGGAGGTAGCGATAGGTCATGGGGTCAATCCTTTCTAGTGGGCCGCAGCCCTTGTTTCTAGTAGCTGCCAGCCTTTCTCAACTTGTAGCTGCCAGTTTTACTGTTCATGTAGCTGTCGGACTTGCTTTTCTGTATCTTGTCAGCCTTATTTAACTGCCGCTTTTATTTTTCAGGTAGCAGTCAGCCTTCATTTCTGACAGCAACCAGCCTCACTTCTCCCCCAACAATCGCTCAATATCACGGGCGATGCGTTCAGGTTTGGTGCTGGCAAAGTAGCGTTTGACCACTTGGCCCTGGCGGTTAATCAGGAACTTGGCGAAGTTCCACTCGATGCGCCGGCCCATGCGACCGCGTTTCTGGGACTTGAGCCAGGTGTAGAGAGGATCGGCCTGGTCGCCGTTAACTTCGATCTTGGCAAAGCGTTGGAAAGTGGTCTGGTAGTTGAGGCTACAGAAGTCATTAATTTCCTGAGCGGTGCCAGGGGCTTGGCCCTTGAATTGGTTGCAAGGAAAGTCTAAGACGGCGAAGCCTTGGTCCCGGTAGCGGTCATAGAGGGCTTGCAGGCCTTGGTATTGGGGCGTGAAGCCGCATCCGGTGGCCGTGTTGACAATTAAGAGCACCTGGCCGCGGTAGGCTTCCAAGGCAAAGGGCTGGCCGTCTTGGGCCAAAACGCTAAAGTCCGTTACTTGTGTCATGAGTGAGCTCCTTAAGTTGGTGGATTCTGTCTTGGGTGGGGCTTGAGTCGGGGGCTGGAGCCATAGTGAAGGCCTTGAGTCAGTGACTTGTGTTACAGCAAGTGGCTTGAGTCGAGGCGACCTGTCATAGCGAGCGGCCTAGGCCTGTTTTGGTTGAGCGACTTGAGTCGGTTAGGCCTGTCATGACATAGCGAGCGGCCTAGGTCTGTCGTTTCAGAGTAAGTCTAGTCTTTGGCTTGTTCCCCGTCACCCTCCAAAGGCGCCAGGCCCCGTTTATCTGGACCCAAATCCAGCAGTGGGGCGATGTCGTGGACATATTCCAGGACGCCCATGTATTGGTCCTGATCATCGAAGACGCCGATATAGGTCACATAGGCGAAGCGGCCGTCCGAGCGGTGGAACCACATGGATTCGCTAGTCCGGCGCTTGTGCTTGAGGTCGTCAATTAGGGTCATGACCATGTCCAGGCTGCGGGGCGGGTGGCACATTTTGACGTGGCGGCCGATAGCGCTAGGCACTCGGGGAAAGAGTTTGTTCTCGATAGCGATGGAAGTGTTGAAGTATTTGAAGAGATCGTTTTTGTCGATAAAGGTAATCTCAAAGGGCAGGTGGTTGAGGATGAGGTTGGCTTCCTTGAGGCTGAGATAGCCGCCGCCAAAGGGCAGGTCGGCCTCGGGCTTGGGCGCCGGGCTAGTAGTTGGGGCAGCGGCAGAGCTAGAGGCTGAGCCAGAAGCTGAGTTGACGGCCAGGTCAGCAGCTAGTCCACTAGCCTGGTTGCTGGCTTGGCCGGCGCCTGCTGCAGCGTCGCTGCCTGGCAGTGCCTGCACTTGGGCCGGCTGCCCAACTGGTCCGGAAGCCTGAGCCACACGCCCAGCTCCAGCCGGCTGACCATTTTCCCCTTGCTCCCCAAACTTGACCCGGCTTGGTACCCATTCCTTGTCGGGCTGGATAATGGCATAGCCGAACTCGGGGCTGTCCTTGGCGATGGCCAGCCAGTCGTCCTCGCTGAAGAGGGACAGCAGCAAGGGAATCAGGATGGCTTCTTCCTTGAAAATCATGTCCTTGAATTCCTGGACGAAGGCCTGGTAAGTGGTCAGGACTTGGGCTACGGAGGCGTCCCCAGCCTGGTCCACCAGGCCTTTCAACGCTTCCTTAGCCAAGCCAAATAAATCCCGAATCTGGTCGTCCACGCCCCACATAACCTTAGGCGGCGCGTCGTGGCCGTAGGCCTCCATGATGGGGAAGAAGAGTTCTTCCTTGCGGCGGTAATGGCGTTGGAATTGGTCCAGCAGCTGGTATTGGCGAGTCAGGCCGCGCAGGAGACCAGGATCTAAGTCCTGGCCCTGACTTTCCGCAGACTCCAGGGCATCCAGCAGGCGTTGAATCCGGTGCAGGCCCGCTTGTAGGGCCAGGTTTTCTTGCTTGAAGATCCAGACGGGATGGCCTTCCTGCTCGCTGTCGGGTACTTCTTTGCCCTGGACGCCGGCAGCCATGACTTTGGCATGGACGGTACAGAGCTTCATAACATCTTCGAAGCCCACGCCGTGGTCGCCATTCATGAGTTCGTGTTCCATCAGGGAGACTTCGATAGGCGACACATCACTAAAATGGGCCTGAAAGTCGGCCTCCACACTGTCGGGGCTGGCCCCATGGTGGAGGCGGAGCAGGATGTCCTTGAGGACTTGAATACGTTGGTCGCGACTGCTATTGGTCATGGTCATCCACTCCTTTGACTAGGTAGCCATTGTGGTGGAGCTCCTGAATGAGTACCTGCAGATCCAGGCCAATCAGGCTGGCGCCCCTTTCCAGGCTGGTCACCGCGCCTACGGTCTTGAGCATGACGGGATTGCCTAGGGGTTTGAAACCCAGGTCAATAAGAAGTTCTTTGACTTCGGGATGGGCCTTGAGGGTCGTAGCGACCGGCAGGCTGAGGTCAATCCAATTATCCATGGGACTGCTCCTTTCGCTTGGCTTTGGCTTTGGATTGATTGCGCAGATGGTGGTAGATTTCCAGGCAGGAATCCACCAGGAAGATAGACAGGGCAATGGCCCCAGCAATCAGGGCTGATTGCAGTAGGTTCTGGCTGGCTTGGGCCGGATTATCGTTGATATAGTAAAAGGCTGTCCGGTAGACGCCGATCCCGGGTACTAGGGGGAAGAAGCCAGGAATGTAGAACATGGTGACGGGTGCCCGGAAGTTGCGGGCGAAGAGCTGGGACAGAATGGCAATGCCGATGCCGGCAACCAGAGTGGCGACGGCCGGTCCATGGCCTGGCATGACTAAGAGGTAAATCAGATAGCCCAGAGCGCCCACCCAACCGCATTTGAAGAGGAGGGAGCGGGGGATTTCCACCATGATGGCAGCCGTAATGGTGGCCACATAGGCCCCGGCTGTTTGGAAGCAGAGGGAAAAGAGGGACATCCAGGTCATAGGCTCAACACTCCATTCGATACAAAGAGTCCTAGGGCGACACCCAGCCCTAAGCTAACGGCGATAACCAAGGCTTCCGCAATCTTGGCCAGGCCGGAGACGTAGTCGCCCTTGAGGGTGTCCCGAATCCCGTTGGTGAAGGCAGTGCCGGGGAAGAGGGGCATGAGGGCGGAAATAATGATAATGTCCAGATTATGGGGCTGGGGCACAGCCAGCAAGACGAAGGGCATAATAGCCCCCAGGAAGAAGGTAGAGACCGTCCCGGTCATGAGGGCATTCATGGCCAACTTGCCTTGTAGCCAGTAACCAAAAATAACCAGCAGGGCGGCCAGACCCGACACAGCAATATCCCAGATGGAGCCGCCTAAGAGGACGGCGAAGGAAACCACCAGGAAGAAGACAGCCAGGTCGAAGTGGAAGAGGGTGTACTCGGAGACGTCGACCTTTTCCAGGCGGACCCGGGCCTCTTCTAGGCTAATCTCGCCCTTGGTCAGCTGGCGGGAAATATTGTTAACATGGTGAATCTTACGCAGGTGGGTGCCGCGGTGCTTGATGCGGCGGACGATGGTAATGGGCTCGATGCTGGGGTCGTCTAAGGTGACGAAGAGGCCGGTGGTATTGGCGAAGACTTCAGTGGTCTGGCATTGGCTGGTCTTGAGGATGCGCTCGACCGTGTCTTCAATCCGATAACTCTCGGCCTGACTTTCCAGCATGATGCGGCCGGCCAGGACGGCGACTTCGGCAATTTTCTTATATTCTTGTTTCACGCGTGGTCTCCCTTTCTTGACATGTCTATACCCTATTGATTATACACCAATGTGCCCAGTCCGGCTAGTTGCTGGGGGCCAGTTTTTTACCGCCAGATTTTCTTAAAAAAAGCCAGAAAAATTGAGTGCTTTTGCTAGAAAAATAGGGGCTTGAGGGTGTATAATAAGGAGATGACAAAGCCATATGGAGAGGAGCGGTGCTAGCATGAGCCAGGAAGCCAAGATTCAAGCCAAAAATACCAGCTATTCTAGCTGTTTTGACGTGATTGGACCTGTCATGGTGGGACCGTCTTCTTCACATACGGCTGGCGCCATTAATATCGGGAGAGCGGCCCAGAAGATTTACCGTGACCGCCCAACCGAGATTATCGTCCGCTACTACGAGTCCTTTGCGGAGACGCATCTGGGACACGGAACGGATTTTGCGACCATCGCTGGCGTTTTGGGCTTTTCTTATGACGACCATCGGGTTCCCAACTCAGTGGATATCGCCCGCAACCAGGGCATGAAGGTGCAATTTATCGAGATGGAGGGGCCAAGTCCTTATGGCCATCCCAATACGGCTGACATTACCTTAATCAACGACCACAAGACCTCCCGCCTAGTCGGGATTTCGGTGGGCGGCGGTAAGGTGGAGTTACGGCTGATTGAGCTGGGGGGCTTCTTGATTGAGCCGACGGGCTTTTTGCCGGCCTTGCTCCTAATCAGTGACCAGCCGGAGACGGAGGTTAGCTTCTTGGCGCGCTTTGCGGCCGAAGGCATTGTGGTCACTCAGACCTTGAGCCAGGCTGTCCAAGGACGTTACCTGTCTTATTTCGAGATCCAGCACCACTTTCCACAGAGTCTCTACTATGCCATGGAAGAAATGGACCATGTGGAGTCTTTAATTCTACTCTAGTTGTGTCGACAGCTATCAATTGTTGAGGTAAAGAAATGGGAATTTTTGAATCGATTGAAGCCATTGTGGCTTACGCCCAAGAGACGGGCCTGTCCCTGGCTGAGATCATGATTGAACAGGAGATGCGGATTAACCGGACTAGCCGGGAAGCCGTTCTCCATAAGATGTCGGATGCCCTCTTAGCTATGGAAAATGCCTACCAGCGAGGGATTACCGGAGAAGGCGTCTTCTCACCAACCGGCTTAACGGGCGGCAATGCCGTCAAGATGCGCAAGTACCGCCAGGCCGGCAAAACCCTCTCAGGTCAAATGACCCTGGTAGGGGTGGAAGCGGCCTTGGCTACCAACGAGGTCAATGCTGCCATGGGTGTGGTCTGTGCCACCCCCACGGCAGGTGCCAGCGGGACCTTGCCGGGAGTGCTCTTTGCCATCCATGAACAGTACAAGCTGTCCAAGGAAGACAAGCTTAACTTCCTCTTCGTGGCAGCCCTCTTCGGCATGGTAACGGCCAACAATGCCTTTATTTCAGGGGCGGCGGGTGGCTGTCAGGCTGAAGTCGGTTCGGCTTCCGCTATGGCGGCGGCCGCGGCTGTGGCCATTATGGGCGGCAGTCCGGCTCAGTCAGCCCATGCCTTCGCTATGGCCTTGGGTAACCTGCTGGGTCTGGTTTGTGACCCGGTGGCAGGTTTGGTGGAAGTGCCTTGCGTTAAGCGCAATACGGTCGGTTCAACCAACGCCTTGATTTGTGCCGATATGGCCCTGGCCGGAATTGAAAATCAGATTCCTGCCGATGAGGTCATTGAAGCCATGTACAAGGTGGGTCGCAATATGCCGCGCGAACTTCGTGAGACAGGGTTAGGGGGATTAGCCGATACCCCGACCGGGAATCGAATTAAGATGCGGATCTTTGGGCGTGAAGTCACCTAGGTTATGAGCCTATGGCTGTCCCCTCTAGTAACCTATAGCCCTTTGGGGTAATGTAAGACCATTTAGCAAGACCATTTGCAAGACCCATCGTCACTCGCTGACTGTATGGCATTTTAAGAATAGGTGAGGGATAAACTCATGAATAATCAAGAAACTGTTTTAACATTTGCACAAGGTAGCTTAATTGCTAAGAACGAGCTGGTCTTTGAACTAAGCCTTGCTGATCAAGCTAGCTACTTCATCTACTGTGAATCAGCTGAGGCGGCGGAACGCTTTGCCTTTCAAGCTAAACAATTAGTTGAGACCTTGGCGCCTAGTGGCGACCAGGCTGCTAGCTTGTTGGTATCTTTCGTCAAGGAAAATCCAGCAGGCTTGGCCTATCGCTACACGGTTGGCCAATAGTCAGACGACTTTAGCCAACCTCAGCCTATACCAGCAACTTGACTAGGAGGTGCACCATGCGCGTAAGCCGGATTGAAGTACAGAAGAAGGACAAGAGTCGTTACTCGGTCTATTTGGACGACAGCTTCTGGCTGGGCGTATCAGAGGGCACCTTGATCAAGTTCAACCTGGCCAAGGGCCAGACCCTGACCCCGGAAGAGTGTCAGACCATTCGCGACTATGAGCAGGAAGAGTCCCTCTATCTTAGGGCCATCAAGCACTTGTCGCGTGCCCTTAAGTCCAGTGGTGAGGTCTATGACTATCTCAAGGCCCAGGCCCTCAAGCAAGCGGACCTGGATAGCCTGGAAGCCAAGGAAGATTTTCTAGCAGAATTAGAACCTTATTTGGGTCGGGTCATTGGCCGGCTAGTCAGCCAGGGTTACCTGGATGATGCCCTCTACGGGCGTAGCCTGGTCTTGACCGAGGCCCGGGTAGGGCGCAAGGGGCCCCAGCTGATCGGCCGTAAGCTCCAAGACAAGGGCCTGACAGCCAGTCAGATTGCCCAGGCCTTGGAAGCCTATGAGCTGGATTTGCTGGAGGAAAATATCCAAACCTTAATCGAAAAGTTCTACAAGTCCCATCGCCGCCTGCCGGCTGGCCAGCTTAAGCGTAAGGTCCAGGAGCATCTCCTGACCAAGGGCTATAGCCTGGCCATGATTCAGCCTTACTTGGAAGATTGTCAGCCAGAGGCCGACTTAGACCATGAAGCAGACTTGGTCGACCAAGCTGCCAGCAAGGCCCGTCGCCAACTAAGCCGACGCCATGAGGGCAAGGCCTTAATCCTTAAGATTAAGGAGTCCCTCTACCGCAAGGGCTTTGACCTGGATTTGGTCAATCAGTGGCTGGATGCCCAGGACTGGGAAGGACCGATTTAATTCAATAGTAATAAAGTATTAATAGCCGAGCTTGGCTTGGATGTGATACACTAAGAATGAAGTAATTTGAAGGGAGATAGATGCATGTCTAACCAAAATGTCTACGATACAGCCAATCAATTAGAACGTGAAATTCGTCAGTTGCCAGAAGTGGCCGCTATTCGTCAAGCCCTAGCAGGGATTGAAGCAGATGAAACTTCTAAGACCTTATTTGAGGGCTACAAGAAGCAAGTTCAAGAACTCAGTCTGCGTGAGGCTCAAGGTCATCCAATTGGCGAAGAAGAAATGAAGCAGATTGATGAAATGTCCAAGGGCATCCTAGCAGATGATCACATTAGAGGCTTGATTGAGGCCGAGCGCCGTATGGATCAAATCATTCGCGACCTCAACAACATCATCACCAAGCCATTACAAGAAATCTATCAACAACAAGCCTAAGCATAGGCTGGCACCAACTGGAAGCCCCAGCCTCACCTGAGGGTGACGGCTCCCAGTTGTTTTTGTGTCAAGGGGTGGGACTGCCCCGCTTGACCCTGTGATGTTCAGTCCACCTATCCCTAAAGAAAGGAGAATTTGATGAAATTATTACATATTGCAGATTTACATCTCGATAGTCCCTTCACTGGGCTCACCAAGCAATTGCACTCATTACAAAAACACCTTATTCAATCTCCTTACCAGGCCTTCGAGCGTTGTGTCTCGATTGCCATTAACCAGGCGGTCGACCTCATGGTTATTGCCGGTGACATCTATGACACCGAGCAACAGACGGTGACGGCCCAACATTTCTTCCTTAAACAATTAGAACGGCTTCATATTGCTAAGATTCCTGTGGTCCTCTGCCATGGTAATCATGACTACCTACGCATGGAGTGTCAGTCGGTCCCATATCCCGATAATGTTCACCTCTTCAAAGACCAAGAAGTGACCGCTATCGATATCCCCCTTGCTGACGACCAGACCGTGCGCTGCTATGGCTTCTCCTATACCAAACGTTGGGTAGATGCCCGCATGATTGACAGCTATCCAGTTAACCCGCATGAGACCACCTACACCCTTGGGGTTTTGCACGGCCAAGAATCGGGCGACCACTATGCGCCCTTTGACCTGGAAAGCCTGCTGAGCAAAAACTACAACTACTGGGCGCTGGGCCATATTCATCAGGCTCAAGTCCTTAAGGAGCAACCCCTGATTCAGTATCCTGGGACCATCCAGGGTCGCCACCGCAAGGAATTGGGCGACAAGGGGGCCTTCATCGTGGAACTCAAGCCACAGACGCCGGCCAAGTCCCAGTTTATTTCCCTGGCACCCATTGTCTGGCAGGAAGCCCATCTGGAATGTCGCTCTAACTGGCATGAACTCGACCTAGTCCAAGCTCTGGAAGGCATCCAACGCAATTATCAAGCCGAGGCAGAAGCTTCTAACCAGTCCCAACTGGTGACCGTGGTCTTGGACCACTATGAGAAGTTGCCAGCTAACTTGGCCAGTCAGGTAGAATCGGGTGAGGTGCTGGCGGCCCTACAAGCGGATGTAGTCAACACGCCATTTGTGGCCCTGGTCAGCCTGCAAACAGTCAGCCAAGTAGCCATCGAGCCTTTCCAATACGATGCCAGCCTCAAGGACAGCTTTGACCAGGCTAGCCAGGCCTTGAAGACCGGTGACCTCTATGGTCGCGTCATGCAGCCTCTCTTCAGCAATGCCACCCTCAGAACCTGGTTGGGCGATCTGAGCCAAGACCAGGAGCTCAAGGACTCGGTCATTCACAATGGCCAACAGTTGGTGGTTCAAGCCGTGGGCTTTGACTCTGACGACGAGGACCTGACATCCGGAGAGGAGGGGACGGCTCATGAAGATTAAGACACTGGAGATTTATGGCTACGGCAAATGGGTCAACCAGAAATTCGAACTGGGCGACCAACTCCAACTCTTCTATGGTAAGAATGAAGCCGGTAAGTCCACCTTACAATCCTTTATCCGCAGCATGCTCTTTGGTTTCCCAAGCCGTCGGCGTCGGGTCAACCAGCAGAACCGTTATGAACCTAAGCAGCACGAGACCTATGGGGGTCGCATGCTCCTGACCGAGACCGACTTCGGTGATATTTGGGTGGAGCGGACCAGCAAGACCCTACGGGTGACGCGGACCGATGGGGAAGAGTTGCCAGCTAAGACCTTGGATGAGGTCTTGGGGGGCTTGGATGAGAAGCTCTTCGATAACTTCTATGCCTTTAGCCTGCAGAACCTGCAGGAGTTGGCTAATATCGGGGCCGACCAACTCAATGATTACTTCATGAGTATCGGGACCGTGGGGAGCGACCAATTCCTCAAGATTGCCAAGCAGTATCAGAAGGAGACCGATGACCTCTACCGGCCAAATGGTCAGAGCCGGCCTCTCAATGTGCTCCTAGCCGAGTATGAAGAACTGGCCCAACAAGTGGAAGTCCTGCATCTGCAGATGGGGGCCTATGATGAGCTGACCCGTCGCCGCCAGGAAGAGGAAGAAGCCATTGCCCGCCTCAACCAAGAAATCAAGGACCTGGAGAAAGAAATCCGGGCCCAAGACAAATTAGTGGGCCTCTATGACATCTACCTCAAGGACCGGGCTGCCAAGCGGGAGCTGGAGCAACTAGTCTTCACGCCCCTGTCTGAACAGACCGTGCGGGAGATTTCCGATGCCCTCAAGCTCAACCAGGCCAGCGAAATCCAAATCGTCCAATTGGAAGAACGGATTCGCAACCTCAAGGGTGAGCTAGGCAGCTTAACCAAGCTCAACTGGGCCCGTAACCACGCGGAAGACCGCCAAAAATGGCTAGTCGAGACCGCCAAGGCCAAGGAAACCCAGACCGTTATTGAACAGTTGACCGCCCGCATTCAAGAGCAGGGCGAGCTCATGACCCAGTTGGCCCACCAAGGCCAGTTCTTCCCTGAGAAGGTTGAACAAGGGCCTGCCTATGACGCCAAGCTGGAAGAGGGGCTAGCCCTTCAAGCGGACAAGCTAGACTTGCTCAAGCAGGAAGAAGCCCTTAAGGCCGAGCGCAAGGTTTACTTGGAACAACGCAAGGAACAACAAAACTATACGGCCATTGTGCGCCAACAAGTGGTTCACCTAGAACACCAGCGCATGAATGAAGAAGCTCAACTTATGCAGGCAACTAGCCTTAACCAGTATTTCCCTGGTATTCTGGCCTTTGCCGGCGGGCTCTTCCTGGCCTTCTATCAGAACATGACCCAGGGCGCCAACCTGCTCTTTTGGTTAGGGGTGCTAATCCTGGTGGTCGGGGTCCTCAGTATTGGTTATATCTTCCAATCCAACCGCCGCCGCTACCAGGCCTTCTATAATAGCCCAGTCCTCAACAAGATTCAGGACCTGCGCGAGAAGGAAATTCAATACCTGGAACAAAGCAAGGTCTTGGGTACCCAGATTAACCAACGTGAGGAAGCCATCGAAGCCATTGAAGCTGAGCTTAAGAACTTAGCCAGCAAGCAATCCCGCTGGTTGGCAGCCATGGGCTTCTACCCAACGGCAGACCCTGAGCTCATCCTCAAGGCTAACCCAGTTAAGCAATACTTCGCCGCTGAGAACCAGAAGAAAGATTTGGAAGCTCAGAAGGATAAGCTGACCCAACAATTAACCGAGTGGCGCAGCCTCTTGCAACCTCTCTTCGAACGTTTCCCATTGGTGGACGACACGGTGCGTCAGCAAATTCGCCATGTCGAAGACGTGGAAGTCAGCCTAGTGCGGACCATGGAGCGGGGCCAAGTCATTGATGACCGCTTAGATGAAGCGGCCCAACAAATGAAGGCCCAAGAAGATGCCATTGCCGAGCGTCAAGCCATGATTGGCCAAGTCTTCAAGGACACCCATGCCCAAGATGAACTGGACTTCTTCCAAAAGGTCGAAACCAACCAGTTAATCGAAGAATTGACCGCCAAACGGGCACTTTACGCTGAGCAAATGGAAGGCTATGAAGAAGCCCTGACCCAGGTGCAGAACAAGCAAAGCCTACTGGAGAACTTCCACCGTCTGGAACACCAGTTGGAGACCCTCAAGGAACGCCTAGTGCCACATCACCGCGAACGGGCAGACCTGGAAGTGGAAATCCACCATCTGGAACAAGACGGCACCTACCAAGAAAAAGTCCAAGCCTTGGCCAACAAGGAGACTCAAGTTCGGGATATGGTGGCCCTATGGGGTCGCAAGCGGATTGCCATGGAATTGATCTATGCCACCCTACGTCATGGGCTGGACAATCCGCTGCCTGAAATGAACCGCCTAGCTGATGAGCTCTTCGAGACCCTAAGCTACGGCCGTTACACCCAGATCAAGCTCCAAAAAGACGGCATCAAGGTGCGTCAGTTCTCTGACATCTACTTTGAACCGCATGAACTATCCCAAGGGACCCTGGAACAACTCTATGTGGCCCTGCGGATTGCCTTCATTGAGAATGTCCGGACTATGGTTAAGATGCCAATCCTGATTGACGATGCCTTCGTCAACTTCGACGAGTATCGCAAGGCCAGCATGTACCAAGTCCTAGGCCAAATTTCTGAACGCATCCAAGTCCTCTTCTTCACCTTTGACCAACAAGCCGTTCATTTCTTCGACGGGGCAAGGGCTGTGAACTTGGACGCCATTCAAGTGACTCAAGCAGAGGAGGAACCGGCATGACCCAATTATTAGACCTCAATCATGGCGAGAGCTTCGCGCTCTTCGTCCTCATTAAATCCGCCGACATCCGGGTAGCCCGCAACGGCAATCCCTTCATCGCCTTCCGCTTCCAGGATCGTTCTGGCAGCATGGACGGCATGTACTGGTCGGCCACCGAGGAAGAGATTGCCCGCTATCAAGCCGGCAAGGTGGTCTTCCTCAAGGGTGAGCGGGACACCTATAATGGGACCCCGCAGATTAAGATTCAGAGCCTGCGCCTAGCTGATGCAGGCGAGCCAGATGATCCCACCCTCTATGTGGAACATATCGGGATTAAGAAGGAAACCCTGGAGGAAGTCCTCAATGAGGCTTTGCTGGAGATTCACGAGTCCCATATTGCCCGCATCGTGCGTAAGATTCTTAACTATGCCAAGGAGGATTTCTTCTCCTATCCGGCAGCCAAGCGCAACCACCACGCCCTAGCGGGTGGCCTCAGCTACCACACCATTTCCATGTTGCAGGTAGGGCGGGCGCTGCTTAAGATTTACCCAGAGGTCAATGCCAGCCTGCTCTTAGGTGGCATTATCCTGCATGATATGGGTAAAACCATCGAGTTGTCCGGTGCCATTGCTACGGAGTACACTCTCAAGGGCAAGATGATGGGCCATATCGTCATTGTGGACGAGTTGATTGACCGGGCCTGTGCCGAACTGGGCTTTGACCCAGATTCTGAGCCAGTGCTCCTGCTCAAGCACGTAGTCCTAGCCCACCATGGCAAGTTAGAGTACGGTAGCCCGGTGGCGCCTCAGCTGCTTGAAGCCGAGCTCATCCATCATATTGACAATATGGATGCCACCTTCAATATGATTGCCACGGCCTTAGCCAAGGTCGAGCCCGGTAATTTCTCCGAGGCGATTTATCCGCTAGACCGACGTCAATTCTACAAACCTACGTTTAAATAAAGGAGCTTAAGGCCTATGAGTGAACACGAGCACTGTCAACATCATGACCACGACCATAGCTGTGGTTGCGGCCATGACCATCATCACCACCACGAGCATTCTTGTGGCTGTGGCCATGACCACCATCATGACCACGCTCACGCCCATGACCATGCAGGCTGCGGATGCGGCTGTGGCCACGACCATGGCCACGAGGAAAACCAAGGCGTTAGCGTCCAATTCAGCGGCGTCTTCAACCTGCCGAAGGAGCAAGTTTGGTCCCTCTTAACGGAAAATGACAAGCTGCAATCCTGGTATCCAGAGCTAGAATTCCAAGGCCTGGAGACAGGGGCTAGCCTCAAGTTCAACTATAAGACAGGCGGCCACGAAGACATGATGGTTCTGGATGTGGAGCCTAATGCTTACTTGTCCTTTACCTGGGACTTGAACATTATCACCTTCGAACTGCATGAGTTAGAGCCTGGCAAGACCACCCTGATCTTCACCGAGTGGCTAGCTGAGCTTAACGACCACAGTCCTAAGGACTTGACCAGCTGGATGATTGCCCTCCAGAATATGGCGGAAGTTGCCGAAGGCAAGCCCGTCAGCGACCGTGAGGCCCAATTCCACGAATACTATCCAAAAATTAAAGAGATGTTGACCCAACAGACCGACGTGGTCTTCGAGGACTAGTCAGCACCCCAGAGGATGGAAGCTTGCTTCCATCCTTTTTTTGTGTGGGTGGACAGGCGGATAGGAGGGCCTGGGAGCGTGGCATAAAATGTTGGCAATTTTTTGTTGGGCTCAGCAATAAAAATGGCGACAAGTTAGACAGTGCTTGTGAAGCTTCTGATGCCTATAATAATGGGGTTTTAAGGCCTTGGTTCGCAAAGGATGTCATTTTTGAGAAGACAAAAATCTGATAAGTAAAGGCAAGGATGATGAAATTTCATTTTGAATATGAAATTCTATCAAATTGGTGTAGGTTTTCTTATGAATTTGTGCTAATATATAGCTTGTATGATTCTGTCTCAAGGGCACCCCCCGTAAGTGCTTTTCCTTGATAGACAGCCATTATCACGAATGAAATAAGGAGATAGCTATGTTAGGAAAAAATAATTTTCATTTGCGCCGCTTGCGTGAAGGCGAAAAAGTCACGCACTATGCCATTAAGAAACTTAGCGTAGGGGTTGCTTCTGTAGCCGTAGGGTCCTTCATCCTCTTTGGTTCCAGCAATGCCCAAGCCGCTCAAGTTCTTGCTAGCCAAACTAGCACCTCAGCACCAGAAGCCAGCCAAGGCCCTGAGCAAGCTCAGGCTGCAGAAGTCCAGGCTTCCAGCTCAAGCCAGGAGTCTCTTGAATCCAGCTCTAGTGAGCAGGCTTCTTTGGCGACTTCTGAATCTCAAGCTTTAAGTAGCGAGACTAGCCAATCATCAGAGAGCTCCAGCTCTAGTGAAACTTCAAGCAGTCAGTCTAGCCAATCCCAGGAGACGCCTGCTAAGCCAGACGAAACGCGCCAGACCAACCTTAAGCCAAGCCGAGACAATGACACCCGTCAGACGCCGGGTTATGCGGTTAAGCCAGTTGAAAAACCAGCTACCGCTTCCATGCCACGGCCAAACAAGCAAGGACAGCCTATGCCGACTGGTAGCAGCCTGCGCGGAATCGGGACCGGTAAATTTACTGACCTAATTGAACCAAGTGGCGCCAATGCGATTCCTGTAGTGGACCCACAAAACCTATCCAATGATGAGAAACGCCGCCTTAAGGCAGCTTACATCCGACTTAATCCAGGTCGTGGCCTGACTGAAGGTAATATTGAAATCACTGATGATGGCAGAGTCCTTATCACTGGCAAGCGAAGTGGGGATACATACAAATCCTATTTGGATGACGTGACCACTAATTTAGCAAGACCAGCAGCTACTGCAGAGCCGACCGTAAATGGCACCTATGAAGACAAACTGTCATCTACTGATGCTACCATTACCGGTACCGGGATTCCAGGGGCGACCATCAAAGTCACCTTGCAAGACAATAGCGTACAAACAACCCGTGTTGATAGACAGGGGAATTGGACCATCAATCTGCTCAAGCCAATGCGCGATAGCCAGTATATTACTGGAAAGGGCAAAGCAATTGAAATTGTCCAAATTATGAACGGTCAAGAAAGTGCTGTGGTGCGCAAAACTGTGGACCTTGGGACCTTCTTAATTTTAGAAAACAATTTATCTAGCTCTGATCGTTCAGGTTATGGCAAGATGATTGCTGGTCAAAAATATATTGAACTTGCCGTCCCTCACGATGCCCTCTTCATGTCCTTAGAGACTAACTTAACTCAAGAGGGTAAATTTGGGAGTGACGATAACCGTTCGCAGTTGGCGATTACTCGTGATTCAATCACTTCTGCATGGAAAGTTCATGGCGGGGGGACTTTCTTAAGAAAAGACACCGCCAAGCCTGATTTGATTAAGAAAATTGAAGTGCTACCAGGTGCGCAATTTGGCTATCAACGAATTCGTATCACAACGTCTGATGAGTTCAAAATTAAGGAAACTGGCGATACAGTTCTTAAATATAAAGGAAAAGATCGCCCCTTGGGTCCTGAAACCGTGCCTGTAGTGGCAGGATTACGGATTGTCCCTCGATACAACTCAGGACAAGTCGTTCCTGAACATCGCATGACCTCAGGGAATGCGACCAACGCTGCTCCAACTATTGCTGTTACAACGCCTTCTACAACACTTAATGTTGACCAAGCTATAAGCGACGCGACCATCAAGTCTATGGTGCGTGTGAACGACCTTGAAGACGATGCACGTCAAACCAACGGGACGCCTGTCCAAGCCGACATTGTTTCCTACAGCAAGAACGGCCAGACGGTAGCAGCCATCGACCCAAGCGTTGAAGGGGAGTACACCGTGACCTTGCGGGCGCGCGACAGTCAGAACAAGCTGTCTAATAATACGGTTCAAGTCAAAGTTGTCTTCACTTTACCTCGTGAAGAGGCTAAGAATGCTGTTAATAATGCGGCCACGGCTAAGAACAACGCCATTGACAACAACAATAATTTGACCGCTGAAGAAAAAGCTGCCGAAAAAGCCAAGGTAGAAGCAGCTAAGAATAGAGCTTTAGCAGGTATTGACCAGGCTAAGACCACGGCTGCTCGTAATGCGGCTCAAAACAAGGGGACCTCGGACATTAATGCGGTCAACCCTGTGCCAGTTGCCAAACCAGCCGCTAACGATGCCCTGGAACAAGCAGCTGTTAACAAGATTAATGAAATCAGCCAACGACCAGATTTGACTCGTGAAGAGAAGCAAGCCTTCATGGATCAGGTACGGGCTGCACGTGATGCGGCTATGGCAAAAGTCAACAATGCGGCCAACAACCAAGCCGTTACAACGGCGCGCGACCAAGGTTTGAATGCGGTCAATAATTTACCAACGCCAGCGGCTAAGTACCCAGAGGCTCTTGGCCATGTGCGTCAAGCGGCCGACGCTAAGCGTCAGGCTATTCGCGACAATGCCAACCTAACAGCCGAAGAACAAGCCGATGCCCTGCGTCAGGTTGATGCTGCCCAAACAGCGGCTGAAAGAGCTATTAACCAGAACCATACCAACGCGACCTTGGCTAAGGCCGACAGTGATGGGGTTAAGTCTATTAATGACATTAATCCACAACCAAGAAGCAAACCAGCTGCCAACCAAGCTTTAGAACAAGTAGCAGCAGCCAAGCGCCAAGCCATCAACAACAATAATCAGTTAACAGATGAAGAGAAGGCACAAGCCATCCAGCAGGTGGACCAAGCTTTGGCTAATGCCAAGACTCAAGTCCAAGCTGCTAACGACAATAACGGGGTCAACCAGGCTAAGACAGCCGGGACGACTGCTATTAACAACATTAATCCTCAAGCGACCCAGAAGTCACAAGCCATTGCGGCCATTGAAGCGGCTGAACAAGCCAAACGTCAAGAATTGCAGGGTCGGAATGATTTGACTACCGAAGAGCGCAATAATGCCCTGGCAGACCTAACGGCTAAGGCACAAGCGGCCAAAGATGCGGTCAACCAAGCGCGCAACAATACGGGAGTTGCGGGTGCCAAAGATAATGGTGTGGCTCAAATTCAAGGGATTAATCCTCCTGCCGTGGTAAAACCAGACGCTCGGAATGCTATCGACCAAGCGGCTCGTGATAGAGAGGCAGAATTCCAGGCTAATACGAAGTTGACAGATGAAGAAAAAGCGGCGGCCATCAAGAAGGTGCAAGATGCCGCGCGTGATGCCAAGGCAGCCATTGATGCAGCTGGCTCTAATGGCGATGTCAACAATGCCGTCAACCAAGGTAAGGCAGCTATCCAAGCCATCAAAGCCCTAGATGACAGCCAGCCAAGTGCTAAAGATACGGCCAAGGCAGCCATTCAAAATGCGGCAGATGCTAAGAAAGCAGCCATTACGGCCAACAATGCTTTGACTCAAGAAGAGAAAGCAGCGGCCATTAAGCAAGTGGAAGATGAAGCAGCCAAGGCTCAAGCAGCAGTGGACGCTTCAAGATCTAAGGCCGACGTAGACCGGGCCAAGGACCAAGGGCTTCAAAAGATTAGCGATGTGCCAGCCGTCCCAACCACCAAGCTCAATGCCATTGCAGCAGTGGATCAAGCGGCGACTGACAAGAAGGCCGTAATCAACAATGATACGACTTTGACCCAGGAAGAGAAGGAAGCTGCTATCCGCAAGGTTGATGAAGAGGCAGCCAAGGCTCGTCAGGCCATCAATGATGCGACCAGCAATGCGGACGTAGCCGCTAAGCAAGCCCAAGGCACCCAAGCCATTAACAATGTGCCACAAACACCAGCGGCTAAGAATGCTGCCAAAGCAGCGGTAGAACAAGCCGCAGACGCTAAGAAGCAAGCTATCGAGAACGATCCAAACTTAACCCGTGAGGAAAAAGACGCAGCCATCGCCAAGGTGGATCAAGAAACCAACAAGGCCCGCCAAGCCATTGATGCAGCAACAACTAACGCGGATGTGACGGCTAAGCAAAATGAAGGCACGCAGGCAATCAATGCGGTGCCACAAACGCCAACAGCTAAGACAGACGCCAAGAACGCAGTCACTCAAGCAGCGGACGCGAAGAAGGACGCCATCGAGAACGATCCAAACTTAACTCGCGAAGAGAAGGATGCGGCTAAGGCGAAAGTAGACGCCGAAGCTACTAAGGCCAAGAATGCCATCGATGCTGCAACAAGTAACGATGACGTGACGGCTAAGCAAAATGAAGGTACGCAAGCAATCAACGCGGTGCCACAAACACCTAAGGCTAAGACTGATGCCAAGAACGCAGTCACTCAAGCCGCCGATGCTAAGAAAGATGCCATTGAGAATGATGCGAACTTAACTCGTGAAGAGAAAGACGCAGCTAAGGCGAAAGTAGACGCCGAAGCGACTAAGGCTAAGAATGCCATCGATGCAGCGACCAGCAACGCGGATGTAACAGCTCAGAAAGATGCTGGTAAGAACGCGATTAATGCAGTGCCACAAACCCCAACAGCGAAAACTGATGCGAAGAACGCGGTGACTCAAGCAGCGGATGCTAAGAAGGACGCGATTGAAAACGATGCGAACTTGACTCGCGAAGAGAAGGATGCAGCTAAAGCTAAGGTAGACGCCGAAGCTACAAAGGCTAAGAATGCCATTGATGCCGCGACTTCTAACGCGGATGTGACGGCTAAGCAAAACGAGGGTACGCAAGCAATCAATGCCGTTCCGCAAACGCCTAAGGCCAAAACTGACGCCAAGAACGCGGTGACTCAAGCAGCCGACGCTAAGAAGGACGCGATTGAGAACGATGCGAACTTGACACGCGAAGAGAAGGATGCTGCTAAGGCAAAAGTAGACGCCGAAGCTACAAAGGCTAAGAATGCCATTGATGCCGCGACTTCTAATGCGGATGTGACAGCTAAGCAGAATGAAGGCACCAAAGCCATCAATGACGTGCCACAAACGCCAACCGCTAAGACCGACGCCAAGAACGCAGTGGATCAAGCAGCTACTGACAAGAAGTCAGCCATCGAAAACGATCCAGCTTTAACTCGTGAAGAGAAGGACGCTGCTAAAGTCAAGGTAGACGCTGAAGCTACTAAGGCAAAAAATGCCATTGATGCAGCGACTTCTAATGCAGATGTGACGGCTCAGAAAGATGCCGGCAAGGACGCGATTAACGCGGTACCACAAACGCCAACAGCTAAGACCAACGCGAAGAATGCAGTGGATCAGGCAGCAACTGACAAGAAGTCAGCCATCGAAAACGATCCAGCTTTAACTCGTGAAGAGAAAGACGCGGCTAAGGCGAAAGTGGACGCGGAAGCGAAGAAGGCTAAGGACGCTATCGATGCAGCGACATCTAACGCGGATGTTACGGCTAAGCAAAATGAAGGTGCCAAAGCCATCAATGACGTACCACAAACGCCAACAGCTAAGACAGACGCTAAAAATGCAGTGGACCAGGCAGCAACTGACAAGAAGACTGCCATTGAAAATGATCCAGCTTTAACTCGCGAAGAGAAGGATGCAGCCAAGGCGAAAGTTGATGCCGAAGCTAAGAAGGCCAAAGATGCTATCGACGCAGCGACATCTAACGCGGATGTTACGGCTAAGCAAAATGAAGGTGCCAAAGCCATCAATGACGTACCACAAACGCCAACAGCTAAGACAGACGCTAAAAATGCAGTGGACCAGGCAGCAACTGACAAGAAGTCAGCCATCGAAAACGATCCAGCTTTAACTCGCGAAGAGAAGGATGCGGCAAAAGCCAAGGTAGACGCGGAAGCTAAAAAAGCCAAGGACGCTATCGATGCGGCGACATCTAACGCAGATGTAACAGCTAAGCAAACCGAAGGTCAACAAGCCATCAATGCAGTGCCACAAACACCAACAGCTAAGACTGATGCTAAGAATGCGGTGGATCAAGCGGCTACTGACAAGAAGACTGCCATCGAAAACGATCCAGCTTTAACTCGTGAAGAGAAAGACGCGGCTAAGGCGAAAGTGGACGCGGAAGCGAAGAAGGCTAAGGACGCTATCGATGCAGCGACATCTAACGCGGATGTTACGGCTAAGCAAAATGAAGGTGCCAAAGCCATCAATGACGTACCACAAACGCCAACAGCTAAGACAGACGCTAAAAATGCAGTGGACCAGGCAGCAACTGACAAGAAGTCAGCCATCGAAAACGATCCAGCTTTAACTCGCGAAGAGAAAGACGCAGCCAAAGCCAAAGTTGATGCCGAAGCGAAGAAAGCTAAGGATGCCATCGATGCAGCGACAACCAACGATGCCGTAACGGCTCAGAAAGACGCTGGTAAGGACGCCATCAACGCAGTTCCGCAAACGCCAACAGCTAAGACTGACGCCAAGAACGCAGTGGATCAAGCAGCAACTGACAAGAAGTCAGCCATCGAAAATGATCCTACTTTAACTCGCGAAGAGAAGGACGCGGCTAAGGCGAAAGTTGATGCTGAAGCGAAGAAGGCCAAAGACGCTATCGATGCAGCGACAACTAATGCGGATGTGACAGCTAAGCAAAACGAAGGTACACAAGCTATCAATGCAGTTCCACAAACGCCAACCGCTAAGACCGACGCCAAGAACGCAGTGGATCAAGCAGCAACTGACAAGAAGACTGCCATCGAAAATGATCCAGCTTTAACTCGTGAAGAGAAGGACGCGGCTAAAGCAAAAGTGGACGCTGAAGCTAAGAAAGCTAAGGATGCCATTGACGCCGCGACAACTAACGGTGCCGTAACAGCGCAGAAAGATGCTGGTAAGGACGCGATTAACGCGGTGCCACAAACGCCAACAGCGAAGACTGATGCCAAGAATGCGGTGGATCAAGCGGCTACTGACAAGAAGACTGCCATTGAAAATGATCCAACTTTAACTCGTGAAGAGAAAGATGCTGCCAAAGCGAAAGTTGATGCCGAAGCTAAGAAAGCCAAGGATGCCATCGATGCAGCGACAACCAACGATGCCGTAACAGCGCAGAAAGATGCTGGTAAGGACGCGATTAACGCGGTGCCACAAACGCCAACAGCGAAGACTGATGCCAAGAATGCGGTGGATCAAGCGGCTACTGACAAGAAGACTGCCATTGAAAATGATCCAACTTTAACTCGTGAAGAGAAAGATGCTGCCAAAGCGAAAGTTGATGCCGAAGCTAAGAAAGCCAAGGATGCCATCGATGCAGCGACAACCAACGATGCCGTAACAGCTCAGAAAGATGCTGGTAAGGACGCGATTAACGCGGTACCACAAACGCCAACAGCTAAGACGGACGCTAAGAACGCAGTGGATCAAGCAGCAACTGATAAGAAGTCAGCCATCGAAAATGATCCTACTTTAACTCGCGAAGAGAAGGATGCGGCTAAGGCGAAAGTTGATGCCGAAGCTAAGAAGGCTAAGGATGCCATTGACGCAGCGACAAGTAATGCAGATGTGACTGCTAAGCAAAATGAAGGCACCCAAGCCATCAATGACGTTCCACAAACGCCAACCGCGAAGACCGACGCCAAGAACGCAGTGGATCAAGCGGCAACTGACAAGAAGACTGCCATCGAAAATGATCCAGCTTTAACTCGTGAAGAGAAGGATGCAGCTAAAGCTAAGGTAGACGCCGAAGCGAAGAAAGCAAAAGACGCCATCGATGCAGCAACCAGCAATGCGGATGTAACGGCTAAGCAAAACGAAGGCACCCAAGCTATCAACGCGGTACCACAAACGCCAACAGCTAAGACTGACGCGAAGAACGCAGTGGATCAGGCAGCAACTGACAAGAAGTCAGCCATCGAAAACGATCCAGCTTTAACTCGTGAAGAGAAGGACGCGGCCAAAGCGAAAGTTGATGCCGAAGCTAAGAAGGCCAAGGATGCCATCGATGCCGCAACATCTAACGGGGACGTAACAGCTAAGCAAAACGAAGGTACACAAGCTATCAATGCAGTGCCACAAACACCGACAGCTAAGACCGACGCGAAGAACGCAGTGGATCAAGCGGCAACTGACAAGAAGACTGCCATCGAAAATGATCCAGCTTTAACTCGCGAAGAGAAAGACGCAGCCAAAGCAAAAGTGGACGAAGAAGCGAAGAAGGCAAAAGATGCTATCGATGCGGCGACATCTAATGCAGAAGTGACAGCTAAGCAAAACGAAGGCACCCAAGCTATCAACGCGGTACCACAAACGCCGACAGCTAAGACAGACGCGAAGAACGCAGTGGATCAAGCAGCAACTGACAAGAAGTCAGCCATCGAAAATGATCCAGCTTTAACGCGTGAAGAGAAGGATGCCGCTAAGGCGAAAGTGGATGCTGAAGCTAAGAAAGCAAAAGACGCTATCGATGCCGCGACAACTAACGATGCAGTAACAGCGCAGAAAGACGCTGGTAAGAACGCGATCAACGCGGTGCCACAAACACCGGCAGCTAAGACGGACGCTAAGAATGCAATCACTCAAGCGGCAGACGCTAAGAAGGATGCGATCGAGAAAGATCCTAACTTGACCCGTCAAGAAAAAGAAGCCGCTAAAGCCAAAGTTGACGAAGAAGCGAAGAAGGCAAAAGACGCCATTGACGCAGCAACAACTAATAATGATGTGACAGCTAAGCAGAATGAGGGCACTCAGGCAATCAATGATGTCCAACAAACTCCAACTGCTAAGACTGATGCCAAGAATGCCATCGATCAGGCTGCTGATGCTAAGAAAGCGGCAATCGAAGCAGACAACACCCTAACTCGCCAAGAGAAGGACGCAGCCAAGTCTAAAGTTGACCAAGAAGTAACCAAGGCTAAAAACGCTATTGACGCCGCGACAAGCGATGAGGATGTAACAGCGCAGAAAGACGCTGGTAAGGACGCGATTAACGCAGTGCCACAAACACCGACAGCCAAAACTGATGCCAAGAATGCGGTTGATCAAGTAGCAACTGATAAGAAGAATGCGATCGAAAACGATCCAGCTCTAACTCGTCAGGAAAAAGACGTGGCTAAGGCTAAGGTGGACGAAGAAGCCAAGAAAGCTAAGGATGCCATTGACGCAGCGACAACAAATGAAGATGTAACTGCTAAGCAAACCGAAGGCACCCAAGCTATCAACGCCGTGCCACAAACGCCGACGGCTAAGACTGACGCTAAGAACGCAGTCGACCAAGCCGCCGACACTAAGAAGGCAGCCATTGAGGCAGACAACACCTTGACTCGTCAAGAGAAAGATGCAGCTAAAGCTAAGGTGGATGAAGAGGTTAAGAAGGCGAAAGATGCCATCGACGCAGCGACAACAAATGAAGATGTCACTGCTAAGCAAACCGAAGGCACCCAAGCTATCAACGCCGTGCCACAAACGCCGACGGCTAAGACTGACGCTAAGAACGCAGTCGACCAAGCCGCCGACACTAAGAAGGCAGCCATTGAGGCAGACAACACCTTGACTCGTCAAGAGAAAGATGCAGCTAAAGCTAAGGTGGATGAAGAAGCTAAGAAAGCTAAGGATGCCATCGACGCAGCGACAACCAATGAAGAAGTCACTGCTAAGCAAACTGAAGGTCAACAAGCTATCAATGCGGTGCCACAAACACCGACAGCTAAGACCGACGCTAAGAATGCCATCGATCAAGCAGCTAACGACAAGAAAACTGCCATAGAAAACGACCCAGCTTTAACTCGTCAGGAAAAAGACGCAGCCAAGGCTAAGGTGGATGAAGAAGCTAAGAAAGCAAAAGATGCCATCGATGCTGCAACAACCAACGAGGATGTAACATCGCAGAAAGATGCCGGCAAGGACGCGATTAACGCGGTGCCACAAACACCGACAGCCAAAACTGATGCTAAGAACGCGATCGATCAAGCAGCTAACGACAAGAAGACAGCCATTGAAAACGACCCAGCTCTAACTCGTCAGGAAAAAGATGCGGCTAAGGCTAAGGTTGATGAAGAAGCGACCAAGGCTAAGAATGCTATCGATGCTGCAACAACCAACGAGGATGTAACAGCGCAGAAAGACGCTGGTAAGGACGCTATCAACGCAGTTCCGCAAACGCCAACAGCTAAGACTGACGCGAAAAACGCGATTGATCAAGCAGCAACTGATAAGAAGGCAGCGATCGAGTCAGACAACACTTTAACACGTCAGGAAAAAGACGCAGCCAAAGCTAAGGTGGATGACGAAGCCAAGAAGGCCAAAGACGCCATCGACGCAGCAACCACTAACGAGGACGTAACGGCTCAGAAAGATGCAGGCAAGGACGCGATTAACGCCGTCCCACAAACACCGACCGCTAAGACGGACGCTAAGAATGCAATCGATCAAGCAGCTAACGACAAGAAGTCAGCCATTGAAAACGACCCAGCTCTAACTCGTCAGGAAAAAGACGCAGCCAAGGCTAAGGTGGAAGAGGAAGCTAAGAAGGCCAAAGATGCTATCGACGCAGCAACTACCAATGAGGACGTAACAGCGCAGAAAGACGCCGGCAAGGACGCAATTAACGCCGTTCCGCAAACGCCAACAGCGAAGATTGATGCTAAGAACGCGATCGATCAAGCAGCCGACACTAAGAAAGCAGCGATTGAGGCGGACAACACCCTAACTCGTCAAGAGAAGGATGCAGCTAAGGCTAAGGTGGACGAAGAAGCCAAGAAAGCTAAAGATGCCATCGACGCAGCGACAACAAATGAAGATGTCACTGCTAAGCAAAATGAAGGTACGCAAGCTATCAACGCAGTTCCACAAACGCCAACAGCGAAAACTGATGCTAAGAATGCGATTGATCAAGCAGCTAACGACAAGAAGGCAGCAATCGAGGCGGACAACACCCTAACTCGCCAAGAGAAGGATGCAGCCAAAGCTAAGGTAGATGAGGAAGCTAAGAAGGCCAAAGACGCCATCGATGCAGCGACAACCAACGAGGATGTAACTGCTAAGCAAAACGAGGGGACCCAAGCTATCAACGCCGTTCCACAAACACCAACAGCGAAGACTGACGCCAAGAACGCAATCGATCAGGCAGCTAACGACAAGAAAGCAGCCATCGAAGCGGACAACACCCTAACTCGTCAAGAGAAGGATGCAGCTAAAGCTAAGGTGGATGAAGAAGCTAAGAAAGCTAAGGATGCCATCGACGCAGCGACAACCAATGAAGAAGTCACTGCTAAGCAAACTGAAGGTCAACAAGCTATCAATGCGGTGCCACAAACACCGACAGCTAAGACCGACGCTAAGAATGCAATCGATCAAGCCGCTACTGACAAGAAGAATGCGATCGAGAACGATGCAGCTCTAACTCGTCAAGAGAAGGACGCAGCTAAGGCGAAAGTGGACGAAGAAGCGAAGAAGGCCAAAGACGCTATCGATGCAGCGACGACCAACGAGGACGTAACGGCTCAGAAAGATGCTGGTAAGGACGCAATTAACGCAGTTCCACAAACACCAACAGCGAAAACTGATGCTAAGAACGCGATCGATCAAGCCGCTACTGACAAGAAGAATGCGATCGAGAACGACCCAGCTCTAACTCGTCAGGAAAAAGACGCAGCCAAAGCTAAGGTGGATGACGAAGCGAAGAAGGCCAAAGACGCCATCGACGCCGCAACCACTAACGAGGACGTAACGGCTCAGAAAGAGGCTGGCAAGGACGCGATTAACGCCGTACCTCAAACGCCAACAGCGAAAACTGATGCTAAGAACGCGATCGACCAAGCAGCTAACGACAAGAAAGCAGCAATCGAGGCCGACAACACTTTAACTCGTCAAGAAAAAGACGCAGCCAAGGCTAAAGTGGACGAAGAAGCCAAGAAGGCGAAAGATGCCATCGATGCGGCGACAACCAACGAGGATGTAACTGCTAAGCAAAACGAGGGGACCCAAGCTATCAACGCCGTTCCACAAACGCCAACAGCGAAGACTGACGCGAAAAACGCGATTGATCAAGCAGCTAACGACAAGAAAGCAGCGATTGAGGCGGACAACACCTTAACTCGTGAAGAGAAGGATGCAGCTAAAGCTAAGGTGGATGAGGAAGCTAAGAAGGCCAAAGATGCCATCGATGCTGCAACCACCAACGAGGACGTAACGGCTCAGAAAGATGCAGGCAAGGACGCGATTAACGCGGTTCCACAAACACCGACAGCGAAAACTGATGCTAAGAATGCCATCGACCAAGCAGCCGACGCTAAGAAGGCAGCCATCGAGGCTGATAATACTTTGACCCGTGAGGAGAAGGATGCAGCCAAGGCCAAGGTAGACACTGAAGCAACCAAGGCTAAGAATGCCATCGACGCAGCGACAACCAACGAAGATGTCACCGCTAAGCAAACCGAAGGCACGCAAGCCATCAAGGATGTGCCACAAACGCCAACGGCTAAGCCAGCAGCTAAACAAGCCATCGAAGATGCAGCGACTGCTAAGAAAAATGCCATCCAGTCCAATGACGCTTTGACCGACGAAGAGAAGGCGAATGCCATCGCTCAAGTGGACGCAGCTGCGCAAGCAGCCAAAGACGCCGTCGACCAAGCAGCTGATAATGATGCAGTTAAAGCTCAAAAGGACAGCGGCGTGGACGCCATCAATGCGGTCAATCCAACAGCTGTGGCTAAGCCAGCAGCTAAGCAAGCCATTCAAGATGCTGCCGACGCTAAGAAGGCAGCCATCCAGGCTGATGATCGTTTGACTCAAGAAGAGAAGGATGCAGCCAAGGCGCAAGTTCAAGCAGCAGCAGATACCGCTAAGAATGCCGTTGATGCCGCAAGCAATAACACTGATGTGACGGCCGAGCAAGGTAAGGGCGTGGACGCAATCAATTCCGTCAACCCAAGTCCAATGGCTAAGCCAACAGCCAAAGATGAAATTCAAGCAGCCGCTGACGCTAAGAAACAAGCCATTGAAGATCGTCCTGATTTGACTCGTGAAGAGAAGGACGCAGCTATCAAGCAAGTGGATGACGCAGCCCAAGCCGCTAAGGATGCCATTGATGCTGCAAGCAGTAACGGCGACGTGACCAACGCCAAAGGTAACGGCCTCGCAGCCATTGCCGCAGTGACCCCTGCTTCAGTCACTAAGACAGATGCTAAGGCCGCTGTCGATGCAGCCGCTGCGCTTAAGAAGGATGCTATCCAAAATCGTCCTGATTTAACCCAGGAAGAAAAAGATGCAGCCATTAAGCAAGTGGATGATGCCGCTAAGGCGGCCAAGGACGCCATTGATGCCGCGACGACTTCTGCCCAAGTTGGCACTGAGAAAGACGCTGGCGTCAAGGCTATCACAGACGTCAACCCTACCCCAACTGCTAAGCCAGCAGCTAAGCAAGCAGTGCAAGATGCAGCCGACGCTAAGAAAGCAGCAATCGAAGCAGACAACACCCTCACTCGTGAAGAGAAGGATGCAGCCATCAAGCAAGTGGATGATGCCGCGCAAGCAGCTAAAAATGCCATTGACGCCGCAACCACTAACGCGGATGTAGCAACCGAGCAAGGCAAGGGTGAAACAGCAATCAATGCCGTCAACCCAGTAGCGGACGCCAAGCCAAAGGCAAAAGCAGAAGTTGACAAAGCAGCTGACGTTAAGAAAGCTGCAATCGAAGCTGACAACACCCTCACTCGCGAAGAGAAGGATGCAGCGATTAAAGAAGTTAACGATGCAGCCCAAGCAGCCAAAGATGCGATTGACGCCGCAACTAACAATGCGGATGTGTCAACTGAACAAGGCAAGGGCGTGACAGCTATTAACGCAATCAACCCAGTAGCGGACGCTAAGCCAAAGGCCAAAGCTGAAGTTGACAAAGCCGCCGACGCTAAGAAGGCAGCCATCGAAGCAGACAACACCTTGACTCGCGAAGAGAAGGATGCAGCCATCAAGCAGGTAGATGATGCAGCCCAAGCCGCTAAGGATGCCATCGACGCCGCAACGACTAACGCGGATGTAGCGACCGAACAAGGCAAGGGCGAAACAGCAATCAATGCCGTCAACCCAGTAGCGGATGCGAAACCTAAGGCCAAAGCTGAAGTTGACAAGGCCGCTGACGCTAAGAAAGCAGCAATCGAATCTGATAACACTCTAACTCGTGAAGAGAAGGATGCAGCCATTAAGCAAGTGGATGACGCCGCGCAAGCAGCTAAAGACGCCATCGATGCTGCAACCAACAATACCGATGTGTCAACTGAACAAGGTAAGGGCGAGACAGCTATCAACGCCGTCAACCCAGTAGCGGACGCGAAACCTAAGGCTAAGGCCGAAGTAGACAAGGCCGCTGACGCTAAGAAGGCCGCAATCGAAGCTGATAACACCTTAACTCGTGAAGAGAAGAATGCAGCTATTAAGGAAGTTAACGATGCTGCACAAGCAGCTAAAGACGCAATTGATGCTGCAACGACTAACGCTGATGTGTCAACTGAACAAGGCAAGGGAGAAACAGCAATTGCAGCTATCAACCCAGTAGCGGACGCTAAGCCAAAAGCTAAGGCCGAAGTAGACAAGGCCGCTGACGCCAAGAAAGCAGCAATTGAAGCTGATAACACCTTAACTCGTGAAGAGAAGAATGCAGCTATTAAGGAAGTTAACGATGCTGCACAAGCAGCTAAAGACGCAATTGATGCTGCAACGACTAACGCTGATGTGTCAACTGAACAAGGCAAGGGCGAAACAGCAATTGCAGCTATCAACCCAGTAGCGGACGCTAAGCCAAAAGCCAAGGCCGAAGTCGACAAAGCCGCCGACGCCAAGAAAGCAGCGATCGAAGCTGACAATACTCTCACACGTGAAGAGAAGGATGCAGCCATCAAGCAAGTGGATGATGCCGCTCAAGCAGCCAAAGACGCCATCGACGCCGCAACGACTAACGCAGATGTAGCTACAGAGCAAGGCAAGGGCGAAACAGCTATTAACGCAGTCACTCCAGTAGCGGATGCGAAACCTAAAGCTAAGGCCGAAGTTGATAAGGCGGCAGACGCTAAGAAGGTAGCCATCGAAGCTGACAACACCTTAACTCGCGAAGAGAAGGATGCAGCTATTAAGGAAGTTAACGATGCTGCACAAGCAGCTAAGGACGCAATTGATGCCGCAATGACTAACGCAGATGTAGCAACCGAGCAAGGCAAGGGCGAAACTGCCATCAACGCCGTCAACCCAGTAGCCGACGCTAAACCAAAAGCTAAGGCCGAAGTTGATAAAGCCGCAGATGCTAAGAAAGCGGCAATCGAGGCAGACAACACCCTCACTCGCGAAGAGAAGGATGCAGCCATCAAGCAAGTGGACGATGCTGCCCAAGCCGCCAAAGATGCCATTGACGCCGCAACAACTAACGCAGATGTAGCGACCGAGCAAGGCAAGGGCGAAACAGCCATCGCAGCGATCAACCCAAGTGCCGACAAGAAGACGACAGCCAAGGCAACCATTGACGCAGCCCTTAAGGCTAAGTCTGATGCCATTGATGCCCGCACCGACTTGACGCAAGAAGAGAAGGATGCGGCCAAGGCTAAGTTAGCGGAAGACGCAAGCAAGGCTAAGGACGCCGTCGATGCCGCGACCACCAACGCGGAAGTCGATGCCGCAAGCAAGCTTGGCATTGACACCATTGATGGCTTCAACCCAAGAGCCGACAAGAAGACAAGCGCCAAGGCAACCATTGACGCAGCTCTCAAGGCTAAGTCTGATGCCATTGATGCTCGCACTGACTTGACGCAAGAAGAGAAGGATGCGGCTAAGGCTAAGTTGGCAGAAGCTGCAAGCAAGGCCAAGGATGCCATCGATGCTGCAACCACCAATCCAGAAGTCGATGCCGCAACCAAACTTGGTTTAGACGGGATGAATGACTTTAACCCAAGTTCTGACACCAAGTCCGATGCCAAGGCAGCAATCGATGCAGCCGCTAAGGCTAAGATTGACGCCCTCAAGGCTCGCACCGATTTGAATGACGCTGACAAGGCCAAGGCTATCGCAGAGGTCGAGGAACTGGCTCAGAAAGCCAAGGATGCCATCGACCAACCCACTAGCCAGGCTCAAGTTCAGGCTCTGCTGGACCAAGCCCTAGCTGATATCGCAGCAGTTAACCCTGCGCCAAGCTATGTGCCATGCCCAGATTGTGATGCTATGAAACAAGGCCTCTTGCCAGCAACCGGGGAGACTAGCAACCAATCCCTCTTCTCTGCAGCAGCACTTGCTGTATTGGCAGGTCTAGGTCTAGTCGCAAGCGGCAAACGCAAGGATGAAGAAGAGCCTTTGAGCTAATCTCATCAAGGCTAAGAAACCTAAAAACTGTCCTGGTGACAGCCTAACAAGAGCTTGGGATTTAATCCCAAGCTCTTGTTTTTGTCATTCATTAAAAATTCATAGTTTATTCTTGCTAAACTCCTTCCGTTTGGCGGATTTTATGATAGAATAAGAGAGTAAAGTAGTAGCATTGTCGAAAAGGGGGAAGTACGATGCGGAAGAAGCAATCAATAGCGCGTCGTGGCTGGGCCATGTTAGGCCTGCTAGCCGTATTCCTATTGGGAATGGGGCAGCCAGTCTATGCCAAACCAGACTGGTCCGAGAGTGCTCCCTATATCCATTTCGTCAATTACCACTATGTGGGCAATGGGGTAGAGGGTGGCGCCCGGGATGTCATTATGGAATATTCGCCAGATGCCAACGGGATTTTCCAAATCTCTGTCCTGGAAGGGACCAACTCTAACTGTTATGTCTACCAAATTAGACAGGACGGTCTCTACGAACTCGCGCACTTTGACACCTATAGCGATGTGGAAGACAAGCGGACCACAGACGCTGCCAAAGACGATAAGTGGGCCTTAATTCTGCCGGCCGATTTGACAGTGGGCAAGGTCTACTATACCGGCTATGATAAGGCGGTTAAGAACACGGTGGTGGCCAATCCTATGACCTATGTCATCAATGGCAAGCGTTACGAGAACACCATTAAGGTGTCGCGTGAATTGCCAAATGGCACTATCTATCTCTACTATGCACCAAAAGCAGGCCTCATTGCAGTCGAAGATCAGGCAGGCAACCCTGAGTTTGTTCTGACTGAAACCTACGGCAATGTCGCCAACACCCGTTAAGTCAACTTCAAGATTCAGTTGCTCGCAACTGAATCTTTTGGTATATATAGGAAGTAAAAATTAAAGGAGTGACCTTATGACTCGACACCATACCTATCCCATGATTTGTCCTAACTGTAATCATACGCAAGATTTCCTAGCTTATGACAGCATCAATATTAGTGCCAACCCTGAACTCAAGCCCCTGGTCATGTCGACCGACCTCTTGGCTTTCCACTGTGACAACTGTGGCTACGACACCTTCGTCAACTATGGCTATCTCTACCATGACCCTAAGCATGTCTTCATGGTCTACTATGAACCTCAACCTGAAAAGCATGTCCAGATTGCCCACGACTTACGGACCATTTATTTCCGTGAGGAAGGCTATGTCCAACGCAAGGCAGGCTACCGTTTCCGAATTGTGCCGGAATTGCGTGATTTGTGGGAGAAGATTTTTATTTTCGAGGCGGGCCTGGATGACCGGGTAATCGAGCTCTTGAAATACTACCTTCAGGCCACCTTCCTGGAGCAGTATCCGACTGCCCAGGTGGAGCGGGTCCAGTTCTACGTGGATGGGG
The DNA here is from genome assembly GCF_057275535.1 of Abiotrophia sp. Taxonomy (NCBI): domain Bacteria; kingdom Bacillati; phylum Bacillota; class Bacilli; order Lactobacillales; family Aerococcaceae; genus Abiotrophia; species Abiotrophia sp. The sequence continues at coordinate 52,349 of NZ_DBHIRJ010000010.1, read as the reverse complement.
AGACAGGGCAGAAGCAATTCATTCTCATGCATGAGGATGACATTGTAGCCTTCATTGCCTTCGACCCAGATCACTATGATTTGATCTTAGAGCGTTGGGGCGACCGCATGACCCAGCACGAGTCCAACCTCCAACTCATGGTCAATGCCGAGTGGGTTGAGAAGCTAGTTTCGGAAGGATAGGGTTATAGGTTGACATTCTACAATTGTCGTGTTATCATAAAGGCAAGTTAAAAGTATAGGAGGTCTTTACTATGACACTGAAGAAAAAATTGACAACAGCCTTGGTGGCCCTCTCCCTAACTGCTAGCCTAGCTCCGAGCGTTTTGGCTCAATCCTCAAGCTCTAGCTCAGATTCTAGCTCAACAGCAGCCAATGCTAGTAGCAATGAGACCACTAAGCAAAATGCGACGACTTATGACCAAGTCACTAAGACCGCAGAAGAATTCATCAAATTCTACCGTGAGGCACATCCTAAGCAAGATTTAACCAATGTTGAATTGAAGTATGATGATGACTTGAAGTTCTATGTGGTAGAATTCGAAGCAGTCGATGACGAAAATGAATACGAACTCAAGATTAACGCTGGCACAGGCGCAGAAGTTGCTAAGTCTGAACAAAGCTTGGTAAAGGCTAAACAAGGGGGCGTAGAACGTCGCGAGGAAGGTCTTAACTTAGAGAAGATGAAGGAATTCAAGGACATCAAAGCTGCTGCCGAAGCAGGGGCCGATCTTAAGGACTTGAAGTTAGATCATTGGGACTTAGACCGTGATGGGACTGCGACTGTATGGACCCTGACCTACAAGAAAGGTGACATTGATGTTGAAGTCAAGGTAGACGCTCAATCTGGCCAAGTAGTTGGCGTAGAAGACGATCGCAAAGACGACTAAATTTAACTGAATGAGCAAGCAGGGACTGGGTCCCTGCTTTTTCTTTTCAAAAGAGGGAGAAATAATATTGCAGTGATGCGCTTATTATGATAGAATTAGGATAAAGGAGTGATAGATATGATTAACATTCGACCAGTATCTGATTTGCGTAATAAGTATCCTGAAATCGAAGCTATTGTACAAGAATCTCAGGCTCCAGTCTACTTAACTAAGAATGGATATGGTTCTATGGTCGTCATGAGCATCGAACACTATGCTAGTTTAACTGAGTCAGTAGAATCAGCTCTTGATATGGCCGATCAAATGGCTGCCCAAACGGATACCCGACTAGAACATGAGGAAGTCTTTTCAGACATAAGAAAGCGTATCGATGGAAAATAAGACTTATCGCATACAATATCTCCCTTTATTTAAGGAAGACCTGTCTGGCATTGTTGACTATATAACACAGGTGCTTCATAATCCGCAGGCTGCTGAACGCCTAGTGAATGAAGTAGAAGCTGCTATCTATAAGCGGCTTAAGGCACCTCTTGGACATGTCCCTTATCCTACGAAGACTAAGAGGCCTCATCCCTATTATCGAATCCAGGTCCGTAATTATAGTATTTTCTATGTTGTGAAAGATAAGACGATGGAAGTCCGGAGAATTATCTACAATAAACGAGATATCAAGAATTTGCTATAAATAGACTAGTTAATTAACCCGCCTCGAAGGAGAGGCGGGTCTTTGCATATTTACTAATAGTGAATAAAAAATTAAGTATGCCTCAGTAGTCAATCCTACCTTCTAAAATCCCCTCCTTAGGGCCATCTCGACTTGATACCGGTAACCGCTTTCTTTGTTCTTGTAATCAAACCGCAATTCTGCTAGCATGAGAGTGACAAGGAGTGACTTTATGGAATTAAGCAGTATTTATCATCGTCCTGAGTCGGAGTTTGCCTATCTCTACGACCAGGAAAACATTCACCTACGTTTGCGCAGTAAAAGAGGCGACCTAAGCAAGGTGCGAGTGGTCTTTCAGGATCCCTTCATGACCGATCAGGAAGAGTCCCAAATGACTCGCGTGGCTCAGACTTCGATCTTCGATTTCTGGCAGGTCCAAGTGACGGTGCCATATCGCCGTATCATGTATTACTTTGTCTTGGAGGACAGTCAGGGTCAGACCATGGTCTACGGCGATGATGGCTTCCATGAATCGGAGTCTGATCAGGATATCAACTTTGATTCTTTCTTCCGCTTGGCTTATCTGCATGAGAGCGAGCGGGCCAAGGTGCCGGAATGGGTCAAGTCTACTGTCTGGTATCAAATCTTCCCGGAACGCTTCAAGAATGGCCAACCTGAACTCAGTCCTGAGCAGACCCAGCCTTGGGATGCTAAGATTAGGCCGACCTCTGAGGATTTCTTCGGCGGTGACTTAGAGGGGATTATTCAGGAGCTGGATTATCTGGCAGACTTGGGCATCACGGGCCTCTATCTCTGTCCTATTTTCGAGGCGCCAACCAACCACAAGTATGACACCATCGACTATCTCAGCGTGGACCCGCATTTTGGCGATAAGGAAACCTTCAAACGCCTGGTGGAAGGCTGCCATGCCCGTGGCATTCGGGTCATGTTAGACGCCGTCTTCAACCACATCGGGGCCCATTCCAAGCAATGGCAGGATGTCAGAGAGCGAGGGGCGGATTCTCCTTACACAGACTGGTTCCACATCCACAAGTATCCAGTTGTGGACCCACTGACGCCAGGGGAGGTCCACCGGGAACAGGGCTTGACCTATGAGATGTTTGCCTTTGAAGGCCGCATGCCTAAGCTCAACACCCAGAACCCAGAAGTTCAGCGTTACCTCTTAGACATTGCCAGCTACTGGATTCGCGAGTTCGACATTGACGGTTGGCGTCTAGATGTAGCCAATGAAATTGACCATGACTTCTGGCGGGCCTTTGCCCAGCAAGTTCGGAGCATCAAGCCGGATCTCTATATTCTGGGCGAAATCTGGCACAACTCCCAACCTTGGTTGGAGGGCGACCAATTTGATGCGGTCATGAACTACTTGGGCACCACTCAAACCACCCGTTATTTCTTAGAACATCGCGGTTCTGCCCAGAAATTAGTAGACGCGGTCTTGAGCCAGCAAATGCTCTACCGTCGTCAACACAATGAAGTCATGTTCAACCTCTTGGATTCCCATGATACCTGGCGGATTCTCAGTCTAGCCAAGGGCAATAAGGACCGGGTCAAGGCGGCCCTGGCCTTCAACTTCTTGCAGTTGGGCAGTCCCTGCCTCTACTATGGCACCGAATATGGCTTAGATGGCGACCACGATCCTGGCTGCCGCAAGGTCATGCCATGGGATCCGGCTCAGCAGGACCAAGACATGCATGCTTTTGTTAAGGCTCTGATTGCCTTACGTCACCGCTACAATGACTGGATTATTCAAGGGCAAATTGACTATGAGGCCCTGGACAATGGGGTCAAGATTAGCCTGACCCACCAGGGCTCACGTTTGCTGGCCTACTTCAACCATGAGGGAAGTGTAAAATTCGACCAGCCGGCCAAGCTCTGTCTGGCTAATGGTTACCAAGACAAGTGTTTGGGACCTGATGGACTCATCATCTATGAGGAGGAAGTATAATGGCACACGATACAGCTTATGATTTACGTCGCAGCGTCATTTACTGCGTCTATGTTCGCAACTTCAGCCAGGAAGGGACCTTTGCAGGGGTTATTCCTCAGCTAGACCGGCTGAAGGCATTGGGCGTGGACTATATTTGGCTAATGCCCATTCATCCGCTAGGGGTGGAAAAACGCAAGGGCCGTCTGGGTTCGCCTTATGCCATTCAAGACTATCGGGCGGTCAACCCCGAGTACGGGACGCTGACTGACTTCGAGGCCCTCTGCCATGCCATCCATGAGCGGGGCATGAAGGTCATGATTGACGTGGTCTATAACCACACGTCACCTGACTCTGTCTTGGTCAAGACTCATCCTCAATGGTTCTACTATAAGCCTGATGGCAAACGTGGTAACCGGGTAGGGGAGTGGACGGACATTGTGGACTTGGACTACCAAGACCGAGGCCTCTGGGACTACCAAATTGAAAGTCTCCAATACTGGGCTCATTACGTGGACGGCTACCGTTGCGATGTAGCTTCTATGGTGCCCGTTGACTTTTGGCGGGAAGCCCGTAAGGCCGTGGCTCAAGTCAAGGACGATTTCCTTTGGTTGGCTGAGTCTGTCCATGCGGAATTCGTTAAGTCATTACGCCAAGAAGGGGTCGAGGCGGCTAGCGACAGCCAACTCTATGAGGCCTTTGACCTGACCTATGATTATGACATTTGGACAGCCTATGAACGCTATGTCCGCGGGGAAATCCCTCTGGACTGGTATCTGGAGCGCCTGTCCCTACAGGATATGATTTATCCTGACAACTATGTCAAGTTACGCAACCTAGAGAACCATGACCAGCCACGCTTTGCTAGCGTCATGCCACAAGGGGCTTCGCTGCGCCACTGGTTGACCTTTAGCTTGATGCAGCGGGGGACCAGTCTGATCCATAACGGACAAGAAATTGGCGCCAGCCATCTGCCTAATCTCTTCGACCGGGATCCTATTGACTGGCAAGGAGGGCAGGAAGACTTAAGCGACTGCCTAAGCCGTCTGATTGAGATTAAGAAGTCGGCCATGCCAGTCCAAGGGGCTTATGACTTGGTGGGGGACAGCGACTTAGACCTGGTGAAAATCTCCTACAAGCAGGCGGGCTACCAAGACCTAGCCTTGTTGGCGCTAGTCTCTCTCAAGGGCAAGTCAGGCGACCTAGCCGTGGACCTACCAGACGGGGACTATGTCAATGCCTTGACTGCAAAATCTGTGACCGTCAAGGAGGGCAAGTTGACCGTGGCAGAGGACCCGATTGTGATTATCTTATAATAGGAAAGAGTCAAGTGAGAATGGCCTCGCTTGGCTCTTTATTTAGTAGAATTAAGGCATCAAATTAGCCATAAACTAGGAGCCTTTACAAGCTAAGACTGGTCATATGTTTAGGATATAAGATGTTATCGGTAACACCAAAATTTAACTTGAAAGCCGTTTCGTTTTATTGCATAATAAACTTGTAACGTTTGACGAAAGCGTCAACATACTATCTTTAAGGAGGATTTCGTAATGAAATTTAACTGGAAAAAACTTGCAATCGGGACTATGTCTGCAGCTATGGCTTTAGCAGCATTCCCATTCGGCGCAGTGAAAGTTGCAACTGCCCAAGAAGCTAAATTGGTGATCTCTGGTGGGGGCTTAACTGACTACCTCAAAGCAAACATCAAAGACTTCGAAGAGAAAAACAACGTGAAGGTTGAAATCTCTGACAACACTGACATGTTCGGTATGTTAGATGCTTTAGCTTTAGACGGCCCTGCTGGGAACGGTGCAGACGTTTATATCGCACCTAACGACCGTGTAGGTGCTTTAGCAAAAGCTGGTCACTTATCAGAAGTGAAATTATTAGACGACGCTAAGTACGATGACAAAGACAAACAAGGTGTATCCATCGACGGTAAAGTATACGGTGCGCCATCTGTTATCGAAACCATCATCATGTACTACAACAAAGACTTATTGAAAGAAGCGCCAAAATCTTTCGATGACTTAATGGCTTTATCTAAAGACGACAAGTACAAGTTCGCAGGTGAAGAAGGTAAGAACGTTGCCTTCCTCGGTCAATTGACTAACTTCTACTTCAGCTACGGTATCTTAGCTGGTTACGGCGGTTATGTATTCGGCCAAAACGGTACAGATCCTAAAGACATCGGTTTGAACAACGACAAGTCTGTTGAAGCCATCAACTACATCAGCGACTGGTACAAGAATGTATGGCCAAAAGGGATGTTAGACGTTAAGTCTTCTTACGACTTCATGAAACAATCCTTCATCGAAGGTAAGACTGCTGCTATCATCACTGGTCCTTGGGAAGCTAAAGCTTTGAAAGATGCTAAAGTTAACTTAGGTGCTGCTAAATTACCTTCATTACCTGGCGGTAACGAGTACAAACCATTTGCCGGCGGTAAAGCATGGGTTATCTCAGAATACTCAGAAAACAAAGAATTGGCTCAAAAATTCTTAGACTGGGCATCTTCTGAAGAACAACAAAACAAATTGTACAAAGGCTTCGGCGAAGTTCCTGCTAACCACGTAGCACGTGAAGCAGCAGCTAAAGACAATAACGAAATCACTAAAGCGGTAATCGACACCTTCGCTAACGCAGTTCCAATGCCAAACATCCCACAAATGGCTGAAGTATGGCCAGGTGCTGAAAACTTAATCTTCGACGCAGCTTCAGGTAACAAGTCTGCTAAAGAAGCAGCTGACGCAGCGGTAGAATTGATCAAACAAGCGATCGAACAAAAACACGGCGAATAAGCTGATAACTATTCACTCAAGCTGAATGACCTGGTAGCCATCGGCTACCAGGTCTTTTTGCAAGAGAAGCGCAACTATTAGTATATTGAAATGGAGGTATTATTATGGCAGACACGGTTGCACCGCGTCAAGATGAGCGTAAAGCCATGAGCCTGTCTCTGATTCCAGGTCTGGGACAATTCTATAATGGCCAAACCCTCAAAGGGATTATCTTCCTGGCTTTGACTGCACTCTTTATCTTTGAAATGTTTACCTTCGGTTATGGCGCCCTCGTGGGCTTTGTGACCTTGGGTTCCGTTCCTAAGCAAGACCACTCCCTCTTCCTCTTAATTCGTGGGAGCTTGCAAATCATCATTACCATTATCTTCTTGGCCTTCTATGGGGCTAACATCTTAGACGCACGTTCCATCGCTCGCAAGATCAACAAGGGCGAGAAAATCTCTAAGACCTTGAAGGAAATGCTCCACAACATCTATGCGGATGGTTTCCCTTATCTCTTAATTATTCCATCTTATATCTTTATGGCCTTTGCCATTGTCTTCCCAGTATTGGTGACGGTATGTACAGCCTTCATTAACTATGACTTCAAACACACGCCACCTGCTAAACTCTTAGACTGGGTAGGGATTGAGAACTTCTGGAACATCTTCAACCTCTCAACCTTCCGTGATGCCTTCATGGCGGTCTTCACTTGGACCTTGGTATGGACCATCTGTGCGACCACATTACAAATCGTGATTGGGGTCTTCACTGCCATTGTGGCTCACCAACCATTTATCAAGGGTAAACGTATCTTCGGGGTTATCTTCCTCTTGCCTTGGGCGGTACCAGCCTTCATCACAATTATGACCTTCTCTAACATGTTCAATGACTCTATCGGGGCCATTAACACGCAGGTTATTCCATTCTTGAACCACTTGATTCCATTTGTGGATCTACCAACCGTGGCTTGGAAGACCGATCCAAACTGGACCAAGGCAGCCATTATCATGATTCAAGCTTGGTTAGGTTTCCCTTATGTCTATGTTATGACCACTTCTATCCTACAATCCATTCCTGAAACCCTCTATGAGGCAGCGAAAATTGATGGGGCAGGGGCTGTCAAACGCTTCACCGCCATTACCTTACCGGTTATCTTGTCGGTGGCAGCACCAATCTTCATGACCCAATACACCTTCAACTTCAACAACTTCTCCATGATCTACCTCTTCAACGATGGGGGTCCAGGTTCTGTTGGGGGCGGTGCCGGGTCAACCGACATCTTGATTTCTTGGATCTATAAGATTACCACCGGTCAATCACCACAGTTCTCCATTGCGGCGGCCTTGACCTTGATTATCTCCTTGATTATTATCTCGGTATCCTTATTCGTCTTCAAGAAAACCAACGCCTTTAACATTGAGGAGGCCTAATCATGAAAAATTTGACTAAATCAGCGAAATTTTCCCGTTATGTAGGCCAATTTCTGACCTACTTCTACATGGTTGTCCTCTCCATCGTCATTATTTACCCGCTCTTAATCACCGTGAGTTCGGCCTTTAAGGCGGGGAACGTGACCGCCTTCTCCCTAGACTTAGGGATGCAATGGTCCTTGGACAACTTTACCCGTCTCTTCAACGAGACCAAGTACCTCTCTTGGTACCGTAACACCTTATTCGTTGCGACGACTACCATGGTAGTGCAAGTCTTCGTTGTGACCTTGGCAGGTTATGCTTACAGCCGTTACAACTTCATGGGCCGTAAGAAATCCTTGCTCTTCTTCTTAATCGTGCAAATGGTGCCAACCATGGCTGCCTTGACCGCCTTCTACGTTATGGCTGTCTTGCTCAACGCCCTCAACCAATTCTGGTTCCTCTCTCTGATCTACATCGGCGGTGGGATTCCAATGAACACCTGGTTGATGAAGGGTTACTTCGATACCGTGCCTTACGACTTGGATGAATCTGCTAACCTTGACGGGGCAGGCCACTTCCGGATCTTCTGGCAAATCGTCTTGCCATTGGTACGTCCAATGATCGCGGTTCAAGCCCTCTGGGCCTTCATGGGACCATTCGGGGACTACCTCTTGGCTAAGTTCTTGCTGCGTAAGGAAGAGTCTTATACTGTCGCAGCCGGTCTGCAAACTCTGATTGCGGACCAACGTAACCAACGGGTTGCGCTCTTCGCGGCCGGTGCGATCTTAATCGCCGTGCCAATCTCAGCCCTCTTCTTCATGTTACAGAAGAACTTCGTGACCGGTTTGGTCAACGGGGGGACCAAGGGCTAACATTAGCACTTTATGGGGCAGGAAGCTTTTCCTGTCCTTTTTGTTTAGAGGGGGAAGTCTTCCCTCATATCCTCTCGGCCTGGTTTTCCAGCCGGTGCCTTTATGGTATACTAGAGAGGTAGAATTCAATGAAAGTAGGAACCCGCATGTCCACAAAAGCATTTCCCCTTAATTACTTTGCTGCCATGGCAGGACCAGTGTCGGCCTTCAAGGAGCGGCAACCTCTCAAACTCAGACAGACCCTAGCTGTTATTCTCTTGATTATTAGCGTCATGATTCTGCCCATTGCGGTTAAAATTGGCCAGCTCAAGATCGTCAGTTTGGAGCAATTTGCTTCTCAGTCTATGGCCCTGCTAGACGACCAAGTAGCGGAGCAACTGGCTCATTATGCGACAGGCCCCCAAGGTCAGCTGGTCATGCCTAGCCAAGACATCAGTCTGCGTGACGATGACCAAGGCCGTGTCTTGCTGCTGGCTCAAGATGATAGCCAGCAGCTAGAAGCCAGCCTGTCAGGCAAGCCGGGGGTAGCCTTCACACCTGAACGTTTCGTGGTGACGGCGGCAGGCAATCGCTTCTTGTCCCAGCCTTATGACCCAGAAGCTGACTTTAGACCGGCTACTAGCGCCGACAGTCTCAACCGGCTCCTATCTGGCCAGTGGTTCCAAAATAATCGCCTAGCCATTATTCTGACCATCTTGATTAATTCCTGGCTCTTGCTAGCGGTCAGCTTCCTGATCATGCTCTTTGGTGTGGCGGGCTTCCTGTCCTTTATGAAATTCACGGATATCTTCTCCATTAAGTCTTATGGCCAGGCCTTCCGGGTCTGCCTCAACTGCTTTGGTTGGCCAACCTTGGTGGCCGTCCTGGTAGGCTTTGTGACGGGCAACCCAGCCCATGTCCTAACGGGATTGGGCATTGCCTTTATGGCTATGATTATGTGGGTTTACTGGGCGACGCATTTCCAAGATGCCTATGTAGAAGCCAAGTTGGCGGCCCAGGAGGATAAGTAGATGCGGATTCTGCTGGATGGGGATGCCTGTCCTGTTAAGGCCGAGGCCATTAGCCTAGCCGCCAAATGGGACTTGCCCGTCATCATCGTGGCCTCCTATAACCATGTCAGCAAGACCGATTATCCGGCCCATGTTGAGACCGTTTATGTGGAGCGGGGTGCCGACCAGGCTGACTATAAGATTGTCGCCTTGGTTAAGGCGGGCGATATTGTGGTCACCCAGGACTATGGTCTGGCAACCATTCTCCTTAACAAGGCCATTGTCTTGCATCACATGGGCTGGTGCTACCGGCCAGAAGCCATGGACCAGCTCCTGACTCAACGTTATATGGGCCAGGTCAGCCGGCGCAAGACGGGACGCTACGGAGGCAAGGGGCCCAAGCCCTTTAGTCGCCAGGACCGGGAGCGTTTCTGGGCCTCGCTAGAAGCCATCATTAGACAAGAAAAGCATCAAGAAAAGGGAGCCGGCCAGTGAGCTTGCTCCCTTTTGCTATATAAAAAGTCAAGCCCCACTTGCATAAGACTAGCAAGTGGGGCTTGTGCTTCAGATAGCTTCATCAATTTGAATGACGGTCACGCCGGCCTCTTCGATTTCCTTGAGGCGGGCAGGGTCGCCATAGGTGTCGGTAATGAGGATGTCGATCTTTTGAATGCCAGCTACCTGGAAGTTGGAGGTGACACCAATCTTGCGGTAATCGGCTACCACGATGACCAAGCCGTGAGAGTTCTGGACCATGAGTTGGTTGACCTTGGACTCGCGGAAGTCGCCGGTGGTAATGCCGACTTGGGCGTTTATGCCGGAGCAGCCCATAATGCAGATATTGGCATTGATATGGCGCAGGGAATCAGCCGCCAGTTCGCCGACCAGGGCCGCCTTAGGAAAATGAATCTCCCCCCCTGACAGGATAATGGTCGAACTTGGGTGCATTTCCTGTTCGCTCATGCGCAGGTTGTTGGTGACCACCGTGACTGGCGTCTCCTTGACATAGTCCATGACGTGCATGGCGGTGGTGGAGGTGTTCATATAGATGGTCATCTTTTCTTCTATATAAGTAGCGGCTTTTTCAGCGATGGCCTGTTTGATTTGTTCGATATGGGGGTTTTGGGTATCGCCCTCGAAAAAGGGCACCTCATTGAGGATGGCATAACCATGGTGGCGTTCGATGATACCCATCTTAGCCAGCAGGTTCAAGTCGCGCCGCACCGTCATAGTAGACACCTTGGCCAGTTGGGCTAGGCTTTCGACGGTTAGACTCTTGCTAGGTGATTGGTTGAGGGCCTGAATCATCAAATCACGCCGTTGACGAACATCTTGGACGGAACGTTTCATGGTGGACACTTCTTTCTGGTAATCTATAATGACATTTTACCACAAAACAAGCATAAAACAAACATCGAACACGCTAAAAGCACATTAAATGTTAAAACGAACATAAAATTAACTTGTAAGCGGTGCCTGATTGCGTTATCATAGACATGTAAACATCACTAGACACAAGTTAATGGGGGTAATAATGATGAGAACAATCCAAGATGTAACAAAGGATACCTGGTTGCGCGAGACCTTCCCAGAGTGGGGAACTTGGCTCAACGAAGAAATTCGTGACAAACAAGTAGAGCCAAATTCTTTCGCTATGTGGTGGTTAGGCTGTACAGGGATTTGGATCAAATCCGATCAAGGCACTAACATCCTTTGCGATCTCTGGACCGGTACAGGTAAACGCAGTCACGGGGCCGGCAACATGAAGAAAGGCCACCAAATGATGCGTATGTCTGGGGTAGAAAAACTCCAACCAAACTTACGTAACCAACCATTCGTCCTGGATCCATTCGAAATCGAAGGCGTGGACGCTTTGGTGGTAACGCACATTCACTCCGACCACTTAGACATTAACACGGCAGCGGCTGTGGCTAAGAACTGCCCAGAGGCTAAATTCGTAGGTCCTAAAGCCGTGGTTGATACCTGGCTCAAATGGGGTGTCCCAGCAGAACGTACCGTGGTAGTGCGTCCTAACGAATCCGTTAAGATTAAGGACATCGAAGTCGTGGCCTTAGAAGCCTTCGACCGGACAGCCTTAGTGACTTGGGATGGTGACCCTGAATATGAACTTAAGGGTAAAATGCCACAAGACATGGACCTAATCGCCGTCAACTACCTCTTCAAAACTTCAGGTGGTAACATCTACCATGCCGGCGACTCTCACTTCTCTAACATGTTCGCCAAACACGGTAACGAACACAAGATTGATGTCTGCTTAGGTGCATTTGGTGAAAACCCTCGTGGGATTACCGACAAGATGACCTCTGTTGATATCTTGCGTATGGCTGAGTGCTTGAATGCCCGCGTAGTCATCCCAGTTCACCACGATATCTGGACTAACTTCATGGCTGACACCGATGAAATCTTAGCCCTCTGGAACATGAAGAAAGATCGCCTACAATATGGCTTCCAACCATTTATCTGGCAAGTAGGGGGTCAATACAACTACCCACAAGACTTGAACAAGTTAGAATTTAACTTCTACCGTGGCTTCGACGATGCCTTCAGCAAGGAAAACGACGTGCCATTCCCATCCTTCTTATAAGACTGAGCTAGAGGAGATTGACTTATGTTAAGAGAAATTATTGACGGCAATCGTTTCAGCTTCCAGGCTGGCTACGATTCCTGGGAAGATGCCATTCGCGCTGCCTGTGAGCCCTTAGTGGCTCAGGGCGTGATTGAGCCAGAATATCCAGGCTACATCATTGCTAATGTCCATGAATTCGGACCTTACATCGTGATTGCGCCGGACATCTGCATTCCCCATGCCCAAGAGGGAAGAGGGGTGAATGAAACCGCCGTTGCCTTTATGAATACAGACAAGCCAGTTGACTTCGGTCCTGGCGCTGATTTCCAACCTCGCCTTTTCTTCGTCTTGGCATCTACAGACAATGAGAAGCACTTGGAAAACCTCTCTGAACTCGTGACCTTGCTCGATTCAGAAGAAGTAGTTGAGGCCTTTGTTAAGGCCCGCAGCAAGGAAGACTTACAATCTATTTTAGAGGGATTAGGTGAATAATATGGAATTTTTATTCGGTTTCTGGCAGTTTTTCTATGCCAACATCTTTACCAAGCCTGAATACTTTGTCGGGCTGATTGTCTTAGTTGGTTATTTACTCTTAGGCCGCAAATGGTATGATGCCCTAGCTGGTTTCATCAAAGCCGTGGTCGGTTATATGATTTTGAACGTGGCAGCCGGCGGTTTGGTGTCTAACTTCCGTCCAATCTTGGTCGCTTTGGCTGACCGTTTCCAATTACAAGCAGCGGTTATCGACCCATACTTCGGGCAAGCTGCGGCTGAAGCAGCTTTGAAAGAAGCAGGTCACGCCACTGGTTTGACCGTTCAAGTGCTCTTAGTGGCCTTCTTGGCTAACTTAGCCTTAGTCATCTTCCGTCGTTTTACCAAGGTGCGTACCGTCTTCATTACCGGTCACATCATGGTTCAACAATCTGCAACAGCTACCTGGCTCTTAGCCTTGGCTTTGGGCAATGACGTCAACCAATTACAATTCGTGCTTGTCTTAGGGATTGTCCTTGGGGTTTACTGGGCAGTGGCATCTAACCTTACCGTGGAACCTACTCAAGAACTCACTGAAGGTGGCGGCTTCGCTATCGGTCACCAACAAATGTTTGGTATTTGGTTAACTGACAAGTTAGCACCAAAACTCTCTGGTAAGAATGACCGTAAGATTGAAGATTTGGAATTGCCTGGTTTCTTGTCTATCTTCAAGGAATCCATCGTGGCAACTTCTATCTTGATGATTGTCTTCTTCGGAGCCATCCTCTTAATCTTAGGAAAAGACTACTTAGTCAGCGTCAATGGGCAAGAAATTCTCAAGCTCAAGATGACGACCCTCAAGGAAACAGACGACTTCTTCTTCTACATTATGAAGGTTGCCTTAACCTTCACTGTCTACATCCAAGTATTGCAACTTGGGGTGCGGATGTTCGTCGCGGAATTATCTGAAGCCTTCCAAGGGATCTCTAACAAACTCTTGCCAGGTTCTATGCCAGCGGTTGACTGTGCGGCTGTCTACGGTTTTGGTTCACCAAACGCTGTGACTGTCGGCTTCCTCTTCGGGGTATTAGGTCAATTAGTGGCTATCATCGGTTTGATTGTCTTCAAGAGCCCTGTCTTCATCATCACTGGGTTCGTGCCTGTTTTCTTCGACAACGCGACCTTCGCTGTCTATGCTAACCACAAGGGTGGCTTGCGTGCAGCCTCTATCTTAACCTTCGCGTCAGGGGTCATCCAAGTATTAGGTGGGGCCTTGGCAGCAGGTGCCTTCGGCTTAGCTAAATACGGCGGTTGGCACGGTAACTTCGACTGGGACACTGTCTGGGTTGGGTTCGGTTTCTTGATGCAAAACTTACACTATGTAGGTTTGGCTGTCGTATTAGTAATCCTCTTGGCAATTCCTCAATTGCAATACCTCAAGAACAAGGAACACTACTTCACTATTGCAGAAGATTACGAAGCCTATTTAGAAGCAAAAGAAGCTTAATCGTAGTATAATAAAAACGTGGATGGCTTGACTGCGCTTACACCGGTCAAGCCATACCAATTTAAGAATGAAAAAGGAGCGAATAAAAAATGAAAGTATTAGCAGCATGTGGTTCAGGGATGGGTTCAAGCCAAATTATTAAGATGAAGATTACCAATGTCTTCCGCAAAATCGGTGTACCTTTGGAGATCCACCACTGTGCAATCGCCGAAGCAAAATCCTTGGCTAAGGGCTATGATGTAGTGATCTGCTCCAAAGCTTTAATTGATGTCTTCGATGGCTTAGACTTACCAAACACTAAAGTCATTGGCTTACAAAACCTCTTATCTGAAAAAGAAATCACTGAGAAATTAGCTGAAAACGGCATTGGTGCCTAAGGGGGTTAACCATGGGAATTCCTAATTTACAAGTTGCCTTAGACCATTCTAATCGTCCTGATGCCGTAGCGGCTGCCGTATCAGTCGGCCATGAAGTCGACATTATCGAAGCAGGGACCGTGCTCTTACTGGAAGTAGGGGGCGAAGTGGTTCAAACCCTGCGTAAAATCTTCCCAGACAAAATCATCGTCGCCGACACCAAGTGTGCCGATGCAGGTGGGACTGTGGCTAAGAACGTGGCCAAGTACGGGGCTGACTGGATGACCTGTATCTGTAGCGCCACCATTCCAACCATGAAGGCCGCAGCCAAAGAAGTTAAGGAAATCCAAGTCGAACTTTACGGTGACTGGACTTATGAGCATGCTCAACAATGGTTAGACGCTGGTATCAGCCAAGCCATCTACCACCAAAGTCGTGACGCCCTCCTAGCAGGTGAAACCTGGGGTGAGCGCGACCTGAGCAAGGTTAAGAAATTAATCGAAATGGGCTTCCGTGTCTCTGTAACAGGTGGCCTCAACGTGGACACCTTGGAACTCTTCCGTGGCGTCGATGTCTACACCTTCATTGCCGGTCGTGGCATTACGGAAGCAGCAGATCCTGCTGCCGCAGCCCGCGAGTTCAAGGACAAGATCCGCGAGATCTGGGGTTAGGCTATGACAACATTTGGTATTTATGAGAAGGCCCTACCTAAGGGCATTTCCTGGCAGGAGCGGCTAGAGTTAGCGGCCTCCTTGGGCTTCGACTTCGTTGAAATGTCCATTGACGAGACCGATGAGCGTCTGGCCCGCCTGCAATGGACCGATCAAGAGATTGAAGCCGTCAACCAAGCCCAAGGCTCAACCGGTGTTCGCATCTATTCCATCTGCTTATCCGGTCATCGCCGCTATCCATTTGGGTCGGCTGATCCTGCTAAGCGCCAAAAGGCCTTGGAAATGATGCAGGAATGTGTGGACTTAGCGGTTAAGTTAGGCGTCCGCAACATCCAATTGGCTGGCTATGATGTCTACTATGAAGACAAGACTGTGCTGTCGCGTGAGCTCTTTATCCAGAACCTAGACAAGGCGGTTAAGATGGCGGCTGCCAAACAAGTCATGCTGTCCATCGAGATTATGGATGATCCTTTCATTAACTCCCTGTCTAAATTCATGGAAATCAAGCAACAAATCAAGTCGCCATGGCTACAAGCCTATCCTGACTTGGGTAACTTGTCAGCTTGGCCAGAAAACAATCCAGGTTACGAACTAGAGAAGGGGATTGACCACATTGTGGCTGTCCATGTCAAGGACACCAAGAATGTGACCCCAGACTTCCCAGGCCAATTCAAGTGTGTGCCATGGGGCGAGGGCGATGTCGACTTCTTAGGCTGCCTTAAGACCCTTAAGCGCTTAGGTTATGAAGGGACCTTCCTCTTCGAGATGTGGAGTGAGACCGACGACCAGCCCGCTGAACGTATCAAGGAAGCACAAGCCTTCCTAAAACCAATCTTTGAGGAGGCAGGATACTAATGAATCGTGAAGAAATCATTGCCAAAATGAAAGAACGCGTCTTCAATGCTAACTTGCAATTACCTGAATGGGGCTTGGTTCAATTAACTTGGGGTAATGCCTCTGAAGTTAACCGCGACTTAGGCGTTATTGTCATCAAGCCAAGTGGCGTTGACTACAAGCAGATGACACCTGACCAAATGGTGGTGACCGACTTAGACGGCAAGCCACTGGAGGCTGACGGCTATCGCCCATCATCTGACCTGCCAACCCATGTGGTGCTGTATAGGGCCTTTCCTGGCGTCAAT
The DNA here is from genome assembly GCF_057275535.1 of Abiotrophia sp. Taxonomy (NCBI): domain Bacteria; kingdom Bacillati; phylum Bacillota; class Bacilli; order Lactobacillales; family Aerococcaceae; genus Abiotrophia; species Abiotrophia sp. Next base: position 36,058 of record NZ_DBHIRJ010000010.1, on the reverse strand, counting down.
GCCGTGGTCCACACCCACAGTAAGTATGCGGTTTGTTGGGCTCAAGCTGGGCGTGATTTACCTTGCTACGGGACGACACATGCCGATACCTTCTATGGGCCAGTGCCATTAACCCGGCATTTGACTGAGACAGAAGTGGCGGAAGCCTACGAAGTCAATACGGGGGTGGTCATCGCGGACACCTTCAAGGAACGCAACTTGGATCCATTGGCAGTACCAGGCGTCTTGGTTCAAGGACATGGACCTTTCACTTGGGGGCCAAGTATTCAAAAGGCCATCGAGAACAGCTTGGTATTGGATGAGGTCTGCCATATGGCCCTGGAAACAGAAGCCATTAACCCAGATATTCAACCTCTACCACAATATGTGCTGGACAAACACTATTTCCGTAAACACGGGGCCAATGCCTACTACGGACAAAAATAAGCAAAACAAGGCTAGGGCGGGGGCCCTAGCCTTTTGTATGAATCTCAACTTGTATTATGATTCTCAATAAGATATAATTAAATTATCAACATGTAAAGGTGGTCATTGAATGAAAAAAGTTCTCCTATCTGCAGCTGTTGCCTTAAGCTTAGTTGGCGCCCTAGCTCCAACCGTCTTGGTAGCGGCAGAAAGTTCATCAAGTTCCTCCAGCGCTTCTAGCGAGGCTGCTTCTTCTAGCTCAGCAGAATCTTCAAGCAAGAAAAAATCTCATTCAGAAGCGGACAAGGCTAACTGGGGTAAACGCAGCACACCAGTTCCTTTAGGCCAAGAAAAGGAAGTTCAATATAAAGACTATATTGGAGGTAAAAAGGTTGATGTAACGGCTAAGCTTACCGTCTTAGAAGTTCTCAAGGGCAAAGAAGCTGAAGCTAAACTAATAGAGTTTGAAAGCTATAACAAAGAAGCTATCAAAATGTTGGATAGTAAATATGAGTTAAACTTGATTAAACTCAAATTTGTTTATGAAAAGGGCGACGAAGATGAGCCTTTAAAAACGCCTTACCGACCAAAAGTATTTGATGCCAAAGGTAAGGAAGTTAAGGTGGATTTCTATGCGGATGTGCCAAACGAGAAGAAGTTCTCCTCTATTGAACTCTATCCAGGTAGTGACCATGAAGGTTATGTGATAGTAGCTGTTCCTAAAGGTGGCGACTATTCAATTTCCTATGACTTTGGCAAGCCTGTTTTCTTCAGTACGACTAAGGAATAGACGCAGACAAGTCCGGCTAGGGCCGAGAGCCTGAGCCGGGCTTTATAATTGACAGTCAAGTCTTTATTGTCAGGTAATTGGTAATAAGCTATAATCTATTTATTAAGATGTAAAGGCGGTTATGGAATGAAAAAAAGACTCCTATCAGCAGTTTTAGTCCTAAGCCTAGTAGGTGCTGTGGCCCCAACCTTCTCGGTGGCAGCTGAAAGCTCTTCAAGTTCTTCTAGCATTTCTAGCGAAGCTGCTTCCTCTAGCTCAACAGAATCTTCTAGCAAGAAGAAAGCTCATTCAGAAGCTGATAAAGACAAGTGGGGCAAGCCTGATAGTCCCGTGCCTTTGGGACAAGAAAAGGAAATTACCTATAAGGAATATTTTGGCGATCAAAAGGTGATGACCACCATTAAGCTTTCAGTTCTAGAAGTTCTTAAGGGCAAAGAAGCTCAAGATAAATTACTAGAATTTAGTGATTCAAATCAAGGTGACATTGACCAGTTGGATAGTAAGTATGAATATCATCTAATTAAGGTCAAATTAGTCTATAAAAAAGGCGACGAAGATTATCCTTTAGACACTATCGAAATGTTTCCAAGAGTTTTGGATCTTAAGGGTAAGCAAATTGAGCAAGAGGTCTTTCCAAGCATTCCAAAAGAGCGCATGTTTTTAGACTATAGTCTCTTTCCAGGTACTGAACATGAAGGCTATATTGCGATTATGGTCCCAAAAGACAGTGATTATACGATCTCCTTCAACCTTAGCGACCCTGTTTTCTTCAGCACAACTAAGGAATAAGATGATTCAGTCCGGATGGGGCCAAGCCTCGTCCGGGCTCTTCTTATGCCAAAATTCCAGGGGAAAGACCTTGCCAAAAACCACCTTCTGTGGTAAGATAATCAAGTACTGTCGCCGTAGTGTAAAGGATATCACACAAGATTCCGGTTCTTGTAATGGGGGTTCGATTCCCTCCGGCGATGTATGGAAAGCCCCTCTTCGTGAGGGGCTTTTTTGTACTTAAAATAATCAGATGAAGACAAAGAACAAATTGAAACTTGAACTATGCGACAAGAGTTGACATTTACCTTAACAAGGGTACAATATTAGTAAGTATAAGATTAAAAAAAGATGATAAAATAAGGTGTTATCTAATTATAGCTAACAAGGCTATAGGGTCCGTATTTTGGCTAGGAGGAGACATTTATGAGACAGTACCATCTACCTGCACAAAATATTGAAATTAAAGATCGTGTCTTATTTAAGTCGCCACCTTTAGTAATAAATGAAGGAGATGTTATAGGCATCATTGGTAAAAATGGTAGTGGGAAATCCACTTTATTAGCCTCTATAGCTAAAATATGCGAAAAACAAGGTCTAACAAGTGTTCTTTCTACTTTCTCCAATTTGGCCGATATAGGTAAAAGTGGTGGTGAGACCGTCATGGATAAAATGGTGTCTACTTTGAAAGAAACGAATTGCCTTTATCTATTGGATGAGCCTACTACCTTTCTTGACGTAAACAATATAGCTAATTTGATTGCCCTGATAGAAAGAAACCATGGAACTTTTTGCATTGTAAGTCATGACCGTGATTTGTTACGTCGTATCTGTAATAAGATATGGGCGATTGAGAAAGGGCAGCTTACTGAATATGAAGGTAATTACGATCAATATCAAGATCAGCTCCTGATTAGGCAACAAGAATATCAGGCCGACCTTAAGAAATATCATCAAGAGACAAAACGTCTAAAACAGACCATTCAAGCCCAGTATGAAGAGCAAGAACGCAAAAGTAAGAAGCCTAGAAAGCTTAGTCCATCAGAATATCGAATCACAGGTATGAAAACAAAACTTGCAGTAAAAAATAAGAAAAGTCATAAGGCACGTTTACAATTAGTAGATAGATTGCAAGCAATGGATAAGCCAGAGCCTGTTACCGAGCAGTATGATGTCTCTTTCTTAACTTATTCGCAAAAGAATATCAATCAAACGCTTTATATCCCGCCCAAAAGATCTACCGTTCAAGGAAAAGTACTTTGGGATTTACCTGCGCTTACCTTGATGAGTGGGCAAAAACTTGCTATTACAGGGAATAATGGAACTGGGAAGACTAGCTATCTTAATTATGTTAATTCAATTATCCCTAGCCACTATCGAAAGGGCTACTTTCAACAGCAGAACTCAGATAGTCAAGATGATGATCGTACCCTCTACCAAATGGTTCGTGATGTGTCCTCATTAAGCCAGCATGAATTGCGAACTATGATGGCAGTGTTAAATTTTAAAACATATAATATTGAGACTAGGGTGAATCAGCTTAGTAGTGGAGAGAGAGCTAAGTGTCAGTTACTCTGCTTACTGATTCAAGATTTAGATGTTCTACTTGTCGATGAAGCAACAAACTTTTTAGATATAAAGGCGCTTGAAGCATTAGAACACATACTTAAGAAGTTTCCAGGCATCCTACTCTTTGTAAGTCATGATACTACTTTTGTCTCATCCCTTGCGACTTCTGAGCTAAGTTTAGATCATCAGATATTATCAAGTAGTCGGACTGATAGTTGTGAACAAGATACAAGAAATAAGAGAAGTGGTCGTAAAGATGAGCTGACAATACTAGAATTCAGAATTAGTTCGCTATTGAGTCAGTTGTCAGTCAATCCAAATGCAGAGTTAGAAGAAGAATATCAAAAGTTGTTAGCTGAAAGAAATAAGTTAAGTAAACTAAGATAGAGTAAACCGCCCTTATTAGGACGGTTTTTAATATCCAGGATAGAAAGTCCACATACTGCTCTAGCAATCAGCAACTCAATCCTTTTCCATACACTTTCACCCACATTTATGGTAGACTAGCATCATAGAATGTGAGGAGGCGACTGCCATGACAGATTGTATTTTTTGCAAGATAATTGAAGGCCAGATTCCCAGTGCCAAGGTCTATGAAGATGAGGATGTCTACGCCTTTTTAGATATTACCCAGGTGACGCCGGGCCATACCCTGGTGATTCCTAAGACCCATGTGGCTAATATTTTTGAATATGATGAGGACTTGGCGGCTAAGGTCATGACCAAGTTGCCTAAGATTAGCCGGGCAGTCCGCCGTGCCTTTCCTGATATGTTGGGGCTTAATATCCTCAATAACAATGGTCAGGCGGCCGGCCAGACGGTTTTCCACTCCCATATTCACTTAATTCCCCGCTATCAAGGGGACAGCGATGGCTTTGGTTGGTCCTTCGCCGACAACAGCAAGTCTTACACATCAGAAGAATTTAGCGCTCGGGCGGCTGCCATTGCCAGCGCCTTAGCACAAGAGGAGGAAGCATAATGGGTAAATTTACACGCGGGTTCGTCTTAGGCGCTTTGGCGGCTGGGGCTTGGACGCTATTTAATGTCAAACAAGATGGGGCGACTACTCGCCGCCAGCTTAAGTCTTATGTCAATGATTTCTGTCAGGATAGCCAACAACTGGGGCAAGATACTTGCCGTATTCGCCAGGCATTGCACGAGGTAACTGACAAGGGCTTGCCGCTCTTACAGTCAACGGTAGGGGAAGTACAGACGCTCTTCCGTCGTTTTCAGGAATCCAATGGGCCACGCATCCGTCGCACCCAGGAAAAAGTTGAAAAACTTAACTCGGATTTAGAAGAAGCCCAGGAAAATGTGAAAAATTCATAATCTTTTCATGGATTTTCGACTTCTTCATACTCATTTCATGGTAAATGTGGTATAGTAGTACAGTAATCAAAAATTTAAAGTTATATAGGGGATTGATTAAATGAAAAAAATAACTCTTAACCGCATGATGGCTTTTGCCTCAGTATTGGTTTTATCAGGTGCTCTTGCTAATACATCGACTATCGCTTACGCGCAAGACAACATTGCTACTGTGGGTGACCAAACCATTACCAAGGAAGATCTCTACAACCAAATGAAAAAAGACGCAGGTTTAGTGACCTTGCGTTCAATGATTTTACAAAAGGTATTGGAAATGAATGCATCTAACGCTGCTGACCTCAAGAAGCAAGCCGAAGATGAAGTCGCTAAGCAAATTGAAAAAGTAGGTGGCGAAGAGAAGTTCCAAGAACTCTTAACCTACCAAAAATTAGGTTCAGTTGAAGACTTCAAGAACCAAATCTACATCCGCAACCTCTTCAACGAAGTGGTTTCTAAGCAAATCGACCAATCTGATGCAGCCATCGAAGACTACTACAACAACACTTACCAACCTAAGATGGAAGCTCAACACATCTTGGTTGACACTGAAGAAGAAGCAAAAGACATCATCTCTAAGTTAGATGCTGGCGAAAACTTCGACGAGTTAGCTAAGACCTACTCTAAAGACGGGTCTGCCCAACAAGGGGGTCTCTTATCACCTTTTACTTCAGGTCAAATGGTTAAGGAATTTGAAGATGGGGTTAAGGGTCAAGCTAATGGCGAGTACACTAAGACACCGGTTAAAAGTAAGTTCGGTTACCACATCATCAAGACCATCAACAATGGGGAGAAGAAACCATTTGCTGACATCAAAGAAGATGTGAAGAAAGAATACCTTGACAGCAAGCTTAAAGACCAAAAATTCTCTTACAAGATTATTGGGAAATTAATCGAAGCAGCTAAGGTTCAAATCGACGACGCTGACTTGAAGGATGCAGTCAAAGAGTTAGTAGACTTAGCTAACCAACCAGATGACGTAAGCAGCCAAGATGCGCCATCAACCACTCCAGATGCTTCAAGCGAGTCTTCAAGCAACTAATTGGCTTTAATTGACTTTTGCGCCTTAGGCTGACTAGGGCGCAATTTTTCTATTTAATCTCGGCTTAGAAAGGAGGGTGCCCATGCAGCGCCACGGCCATCGGATCTTGGTCTATCTCTCGCTTTTGGTCGCCCAAGGGGTGGTCATTAGCATATTTGAACGTATGTTGCCGTCGCCTTTTGTCTTTGCGCCGGGGGCCAAACTAGGTTTGGCCAATATTGTCACGCTCTTGGCCCTTTTCACCTTGACGCCGCGCCAGAGTTTCCAGGTAGTCAGCCTGCGTTTACTAGTCACCCTCCTGGTAGGGGGGACCTTCTCCATGTTCTTCTATTCCTTGGCGGGGTCCTACCTGTCTTTCGGGGCTATGCTCTTGGTCAAGCAGCTGGGGCCTAAGCGGGTTTCGGTCATTGGACTCTCCATACTGGGAGGCATGGTCTTCAATGTGGGCCAGTTGTCAGTAGCCGCCTGGTTCGCCCGCTCTTGGACCCTCTTCAACTATCTGCCCTGGCTCAGTCTAGGGGGCTGTCTGGCCGGGCTAGCTGTCGGGGTCTTGGGCTACTATCTCTTGGAAAACAACCACACCTTACAATACTACCAGCAGGTCAGCCAGAAGGAGACCTGGTTTTAGCAGGATGGGACTTAGGTCCCGTCCTTTTTTTATACTTATATAATATTTGTATATTAGCTAAATAAGAAAAATAAAGTATTCTCTGATTTTAGATTCATTGAGTTCGCTAAGAAACTAGAAGAAAATACTTTGCTTGACGACCGTATCAGTCAGATCAAGTTGACTGTTAGAACAATGCACGCATTAAGCGAGAGAGGGTTTAACAAGCGACTTGCAAAAGGGTGATACAGCAAGTATAATTAAATCCTGAAGTGTTGAGGTAGAAAGTTCTATCACGGTGGCTAACGACCAATATCGGGAGGTGTGGGGAATACCGTCCCACCAACACTGAGTGAAGCGTCCTTTGGGGCGCTTTTTTTGTTGTTTATATAATATTTGTATATTAATAAAATAAGAAAAATAAAGTCTTCTTTGATTTTAGAATTAAGGAATTTCGCTAAAAATCAGCTATCCTACCAAAATATTGAGAAACAACATATCTAAGTCTCTAAATTCTTTCGGATAAAAGTGCCCCCTTTTGGGTATTTATAAGTGAGGGGGAAATTCTATGTCCTTAGCAATTGAAGAACAAGCCCATGATCTCATTGTTAAAGCCGTCTCCCAAGGTGTATCCGACATCCACCTGATGCCCAAGCCTGACCACTATGTCCTTTACTTTCGTCTCAATGGCCTCTTGCATGAAGAGGGCCATCAGGACCTGGACTGGGGCAAGCGGCTCATCAATTACTTCAAGTATCGGGCGGATATGGATGTGGGGGAGAAGCGTAAGCCCCAGTCGGGCGCAAGCCATCTAGAACTAGATGGACAGGCTGTGGAATTGCGTTTTTCGACCATTGGGGATGTCCACCTGCGAGAGTCTTTGGTCATTCGGGTCATCCAGTCGCAAGAGCGTCAAGGCGGGCCCTTGCTGACTTATTTTCCCAAGGACCTGGACATTCTGCGGCGCTTAATCCGACGCAAGTCGGGCCTCATCCTCTTCTCGGGGCCAGTCGGTTCGGGCAAGACTACCACCATCTATCACCTGCTTAGAGAGCGACTGCAAGAGGAGTTCATCCAGGTGATTACCATGGAAGATCCGGTGGAAATCTTCGAGCCCCGTTTCCTACAGACCCAGATAAATGAAGCGGCTGGTATCTCTTATGATGTCATGATTAAGGCTAGCCTGCGTCATCATCCGGATGTCTTAATGATTGGCGAAATCCGGGACGAAGAGACGGCTCGCATGGTCATCCGGGGTGCCTTGACCGGGCACTTGATGATTGCGACCGTCCATGCCAAGGATAGCTTGGGCGTCATGGCGCGTTTGGCTGAGCTTAGTATTAGTCAGGCTCAGCTAACCCAGACCTTGATTGGCATTGTCAGTCAACGGCTGATTCCGCGCTACTGTAGTCTCTGCCAAGCCAGTTGCCAGCTAGCTTGTCAACATCACCCGGTTGGGGCTAAGCGCTTGGCCTTGCTAGAGATTCTGTCAGGACAGGCCTTGCGCCAATATCTGACCCAGGAGCTGGCAGAGCCTGCCTATCAGACTCTGAACGACAAGCTGAGAAAGGCGTGGTCCTATGGCTTCATCGATGGGAAGGCCTACCTACAATTTGAAGTGGTTTGAGCGGCTCAATCAACCCAAGAAGCTGCCCCTAGTCCAACAAGCCTATGTCTTGTCGGTCCTAGCGGATTTGTTGGGCCAGGGCTTTGCCTTAAGCACAGCCCTACAATTTCTGGCCCTCTTAATGCCTAAGTATCAGGCCTTGCTTCTGAAGGTTGATGCGGCCTTAGTAGAAGGGCAGAGCCTAGAAAAATCCCTGGCCCAATTAGGATTTGGGACCAAAATCGTGGCTCAACTCTTCTATGCCAGTCGCCAGAATCGCCTGCAGGAGGCCTTAGTTCAAGCAGCTCAGCGCCTGCATCAGGCCCGACTCTTCCGTAAGGAAATGGCCAAGCAATTGGCCTATCCGGGTATGATGGGACTCTGTCTAGTTGGCATGCTATTCGGCATGAGAACCTTTATCTTGCCCCAGGTCACCAGCTTTATTAGCCAGGAGGTATATGAGCAGGTATGGCTAGTCCGCTTCTTAATTGGCTTTTTCACCTATTTGCCCCAACTGTCCTTGGTCTTACTGGCAGTGAGCTTGCTAGGTCTGGGAGTAGGGGGACTACTCCTGCAAAAAGCCTCTTACCTCAAGCGCTATGCCTTGCTGAGGCCCTTGCCGCTTCTAGGTAAGTGGTTATCCTGGCAGCTGACCCAGCAGGTAGCTTACGAGTTGGGATACTTTCTGGCAGGAGGCCTATCCCTTCAACAAATGTTGCAGGTCTGGATGGACTATCCAGTCGATCCTTTCCTGGCTGAACTAGCCCATTATCTGATGGCCGGCTGTCTGGAGGGGAAGCCCCTAACCCAGCAGATAAGCCAGCTAGGTCTCTTCACCCGCCAATTCCCTCTCATTATTGAGCAGGGTGAATTGACCAGCCAGCTATCAGCCAAATGCCTAGTCTATGCGGCCAAGCTAGGTCGGGATTTGCAGGAAGACATGACCAAGAAAATCCACTTTATCCAGCCTATTCTCTTTATCTTTATCGGCTTGCTGGTGGTGGCTATGTACTTGGTCATGATGCTGCCTATGTTGACTATTCAGGGCTTGTAGTTTTGCGCAAGGACAAAAGGAGGTCATAACATGAAAGCAAGGGTGCTGAAGGGTCGGCGGAAGAATGCCTTCACGTTGATCGAAATGTTGATCGTCCTTATTATCGTAGCCCTTCTCATGGCCATTATTATTCCAAACGTGGCCGGTCAGAAGGAAAGAATTGAAAAGCAAGCGCGTCAGAATATGGCGCAAATCATCGAAACCCAGGTCAATACCTATAAATTGGCAGAAAATGATAGCGAGGTAACCGTCAAAGAACTGAAGACTGCTGGCTACTTGACTGATAAGCAGGTAGAGGAAGCCAAGAAGCTCTTGCAGTTGGATGAGAATACGACTATTACCCTGCCAATTAATATTCCTCAACCATGATAGCAAGTCGACCAGATCGCCAGGCTGGCTTTAGCCTCTGGGAGTCGCTCTTGGTCATGGTTATTCTCAGCCTAGTCTTGTGGTGCTTTTCCAGTCTGCCCATGGGCAATTTTCTGGCAGAATGGCGCTGCCGTCTATTCTGCGACCAATTAGCCCAGGCCTTACTGGTCAGCCAGACTCAGGCCATTAGTCGCCACCAGACCTATCGGGTGGTCTTTGAGACGGGTGGCAATCAAGTGCTGATTGAGCCCTTGGGTCAGACCCAGGCGCGACAAGTCTATGCCTTACCCCAAGATTGGCAGTTGCTTACTTTCTTGCAATTTCATTATTTTGGTGATGGACGCACCGAGAAATTCAAGACCGTGACCTTGGTCAATCGGGTGACAGGCCAAAGGCACCATATTCGTTTTCAGTTGGGGAGTGGACGCTTTGAAATGGATTAGTGGTCGCCGCAATTCTAAGGGGACTAGGGGACAAGTTGCCCTGGAAGCTTTGGTGGGCTTCCTCCTCTTGGGGGCCATGATGGCCCTCTACCTTCCAGCCCTGCATCAGGCTTACCAGCGACTTGAGGAGAGTCAAGTGGCTAGTCAGGAGTGGCGGCTCTTTGCCTTGATGGTGGAAGGTTGGATGAGACAAGACCAAGACTGGCTGATCCAGGCCAGACAAGCCCATCCCCAAATGGTTGATTTTGCTTGTCAGGACAAAGACTGTTGGATTGAGTTTGAGCGGGGGAGTCATTACCATGTTCAAGCGACGGACTAGGCAAGGCTTTACCTTAGTGGAATGTCTCTTTAGCCTCTTAATTTTGGCCTTGCTCTTTGAGGCGGCCGTCCTAACCCTGCAGTCCTACCAGCGTTGGATTAAGGCTGCCGAGACCGACCATGGCCTAGAGTGGCAAAACTTCGTCATGGTCTTCGAGGCCGAGCTCAATCACTTTCAAGTCCAGCAAGTAGGTCTGGACTATTTAGACCTGGTGGACAGGCAAGATGACAAGAAGACTTATCGCATTGTTTTGAATAAGCAACGTCTCTATAAGCAAGCTGGCTACCAGCCCTATCTCTATCAAGTAGCGGAGTGGCGGCTGGCACAAACTGGAGAGAGTTTGCGAGTGGAGGTGAGCTTCACCAATGGACAAGTCTACCAAACTTACTTTTGGCTCAGGCCAAGGCAAGATGAAAGTGGGCCCTAGGGGCTTTACCTTTCCCTTGGTGCTAGCCTTCATGCTGATTAGTCAGCTGACCTTAATGGGCGTCCTGTGGCTTTTAGCTGGCCACGCTGCCCATTTACATGAAGTCAGTCGTTACTATCAGGCCAATATTCAATGGTCCATGGTCAAATCCCAACTTAGACGTGACAGAGAACAGCAAGCCATGGCTTTGCTGGTGCAAATCCAAGACCAGGTGCCCTTCCTCCTGGGTCAGGTCTTGGGTCTAAGTGAGCCGAGTGCTATGCGTCAAATTGATGGAGCGCATTACCTGGTTGATTTGACGCAAGGCCCCCACAAAGGGGAAAGAATCTTGGTCCGGGTACGACTGGATCTATCACCCCAGTTAGCGGCCGGCTTAGATAAAAAAGCCTGGCAAGCCTTGGCGGTCTATGAGCCAGGTCCTATGGAGAGGGACTGGCAAAGTGACCTAGCAGCCTTAAAAGAAGTGGCGACTCAGGCAGACCCCAGCTTAAGTCAGGACAATTTTATCAAGGCAGACCAGCAAAAGAGGCAGGGCCACTGGGCGCCGCAGGAGATGGGCGGCCAAGAGTGGCAGTTTACGGATGGTCAAATTGAGCTTGGGCCAGACGGCAAGACCTACCTCAATCGTGTGGGTGATGATTATGTTCGGCAGGAGACCTTTGACTCCTGTCAAGGAAACTATGTGTTGCTGTATGAGTTCCTTCACTATGAGTTAAAATAAAAAAAGACCGCAGTTTAGGCTAGGCCTAGGCTGCGGTCTTTTGGGTGTCAGAACTAGCTTAGCTAGCCAAGGTCACTGTTCACAGCAGGGACCTTCCTATCCACCATCCGGGTGCGGCCTCTTAAGGAGACCTATGATAGGCTGACGATGGCAACCTACCAGGTTGCGCATCGGCTCATCGAGCTCTAAGTATAACATAGGGGAGAGGCTAGCGCAAGGCCAAGTCCCAAAGAAAAAGGCCAGGACAAGTCCTAGCCTTACTCACTCTATTAGTTGTTACGCATAACTTCCAAACGGTAGCCATCTGGGTCTGTCACGAAGAAGTAGCGTGGTGGTTTGCCAGGCAAGCCCTTCATTTCAGTAGTAGCATAGCCTGAAGCCAAGCAACGTTCATGAACAGCTTCCAAGTCATCAACGCCCAAGGCCAAGTGGCTGAAGCCATCGCCGACTGTATATGGACCGTGGTCGTAGTTATAGGTCAATTCCAATTCGAAGTCACTGCCTGGAACCGTTAAGTAAACCAAGTCGAAGCCGTGATCAGGATAGCGGCTCTCGCGACTAAGGGTGAAGTCGAAGAGTTGAGTATAGAATTTAAGGGTTGCTTCCAAGTCTTGGACGCGGATGCAAGCATGGAGTAAAGTTTGTGCCATGGGATACCTCCTAAGTATGATAGTTATAGTTTACATTTTTAAGGACTCAAAAGCGAGTGGAACGATTTGGCTGACCGTGGTCTCGTAAATTTGGCCGTCACGACGGGTCAGATAGACGGGTACATCAGGCCGGCAGAATTCCACTAGGACCTGGCGGCAAATGCAGCAAGGCGGTAAGAAATCCTCTGTATCTCCGGCAACGGCGATGGCCTGGATGGATTTAGGACCATAACCTTGGGTGACAGCCGTGAAGATGGCAGTCCGCTCCGCGCAGTTGGTAGCACCGAAGGAAACATTCTCGACATTGACCCCTTCAATAATTTGGCCATCATCCATTAAAAGGACCGCCCCAACCGGAAAATGAGAATAGGGCGCATAAGCCTTGGGCAGGAGTTGGCGAGCCCGTTCAATCAAGCTTTCTTTGCTATATGTTGCCATGTAAAGTCACCTACTTTTCTTGTGTCTTTCTATTTTACACTAAAAGGACAGAAAAGGAAACGTTTTTAGACAAGATAATAGGTGTTTTTCAAAGCCTATGGCTAGCTTGGGTTTGGTCTCTTACTATGTTATATTATATTTAGAGGTGTTCAGCTTTTTACTTACAAATGACTTCGCTTTTTTGGTATACCTAGTCGATAGAATTTCTGATACGCTATAAGTGTGAGGGTGAGATAAATGAACATGATAGCTAATGATAATAGGTTGCGGCGCCAGGAGATTATGTTACGTTTACTAGATTATGAGACCTTAAGTTACCAAAAACTTTCGGATCAATATTTTGTCTCGCGTAGCAGCTTGTCCAATGACTTCAACCTCATTAAACATTTTTTCCAAAAGGATGGCGCCAGTTTGTCCTTTAATAATTCAGGTACCTTCTTTAGTGGCAGCGAGATTCAGGCTCAGCAGATTTTGAAGCGTCTCATGATTAGTCAGCATCCGCCATTTTATTTAGATGGTTTTGACAGCGCTTTATATAATCGGATTATCTTGTTACTACAGGAATATAGCGACTCTTTACAGCAGCCTATTCCAGGCGACAATATGGCCCAAATCAGCACGACCATTTGTCTCCTAATCGGTCGGGCCAAGGCAGGTCATCACATTCAATTGTTGGATACTAATTACTTGGAGCCTACACGTTATTACCCTCGTTTGTGGGATCTGATTAGCCGGCTAGAAGCAGTCTGCAACCTGGCTTTTAGTGCCAGCGAATTAGTTTATCTAGTGACCATTTTATTAGGGAGTGGCTTTTCTCAGGGCGAGGGTCAGATTCAAGAAGGCTTAAAAAATCAAATTCGTGCGCTCATTCAAGATGTGTCGCTCATTATTAATTTGGATTTGCTGGATGACCATAAGTTGCTGGAAGATATCGCGATTCATATGAATCAGCTCTTCACTCGTCTTCAAGCTAAGATTAGCTTGGTCAATCCGCTGCTAGCCGATATTAAAAGTAACTATCATGCTCTCTTCCAAGATGTCAAGTACCTCCTAACCAACGAGGGAAGTCGCTATGGCTTACCAGCCACATGTCCACTTATATCTGATGACGAGATTGGCTTTCTAGTCTTGCATATCCAGGCAGCCATTGAGCGCAAATTTATCCAGAAAAAGGTGGTGATTGTCTCTCCTAATGGAATTGGTGTAAGCACCTATATTAATGCCAAGATTCAAAGGCTTTTGCCAAACTTGCACGACATACAGATTGTATCCTTGAAGCAATTGGAGAAATTAGAGGTAGAAGATATTTCCTTCATTATCTCGACGGTTCCTATTGAAGGCCTTAAGCGCCCCGTGATTACCATTAGCCCCTTATGTACGGAAGAAGACATGCGGCAAATTATGACGGCCTATGCCGAGGTAGTGGCCCGTCAGTCCGCGCTCAACCAGTACCAAATGATGAATCATGGTAGGGGGCTGATTAATGGCATCTATAAGGGGAATTTCAAGACGCAAGAAGAGGCGCTCAGCTTCTTGTTAGATCAGCAGAAGGACTTGAAGGAGGCCAAGAAGACGCAAGTACTAGCCTCCATACTAGAAAGAGAAGCTCAACAATCCACCTATTTGGATAAGGGGATTGCGATCCCTCACGCTAATCCCCAATTAGTCGAGACTAGCAATATTTCGGTCTTACTCTTAGATAAGCCTATTGCCTGGGGTTATGACAAGGTGGATGTGATCGTCTTGCTTTTGGTAGCAAAAGAAGAAACCTCAAAAGTAGGGGATGTCATGTACTTTATTGTGGAAGGTGTCCGCAATAAACCTTGGTTACTAAAACAATTGGAGAACGACTATGGAATGTGTGAATGAACTACTAGAGAATGCCCAAGTGGTAGAGCGGGTAGAGGATTGGCAGTCAGCCCTTAGGTTGGCGGCACAGCCCCTCCTGCTAAAGGGCAATATTAGCGAGGACTATGTGACCGCCATGATGGATTCGGTCATTCAAAACGGTCCTTATATGGTGATTGGAGACGAATTTGCCTTAATGCATGCAAGACCAGGGGAAGGGGTGAAGCAAATCGGAGTGTCCTTATTAATCGTTAAGCAAGCGGTCGACGTCTGTGGCAAGCCAGCTAAGGTCTTCTTAGTTCTAGCGGCCGTCGATAACACCAGTCATCTGGCTCTCTTGCAGGAACTAATGACCGTGTTCATGGATGAGGACAAATTCCAATTAATTAAGTCAGGGCAATTAGCACAAATCAAAGACAGATTAAAGGAGGAAGTCAAATGAAAATTCTAGCAGTATGTGGATTTGGTGTCGGGAGCTCCTTGGTCTTAAGAATGACCGTCGAAAAAGTAGTCAAAGAACTGGGAATTGATGCGGAGGTCGAAAATACTGACTTATCAACGGCCAAAGCGACGTCAGCGGATGTCTACTTCACCAGTTTTGAATTACAACAAGAATTAGAAAAAACCATTAAAGCTCCTATCTATCCAATTAAGAAATACATGGATGTCAATGAAGTAAGGGAACAATTTAAACGCTACCTAGCATCTAAAGGAGAATAACCATGGATATTATTACGGATAACATATTACGAAATCCCCCTGTATTACTTGGCTTAATCGCCATGTTCGGGCTTTTGGTTCAACACAAGCCTATCTCTGATGTTATCAAGGGGAGTTTGACAGCTGCCTTCGGGATGGTTATCTTGTCGACAGGGGTCAACATGTTGTTGGGTTCTATTGCGCCAATCAATACGGCTGTTCAAACCAGCCTAGGGGTCAGTGTGTCAGAAGGCTTGTCTGATGCTACTTTTACAGCTGAATATGGTGGGACAGTGGGTGTCACTATGTTCGTAGCGCTTGCCCTGCACCTTGCTATTGCCAGATTTACACCGATTAAGACCATTTTCTTAACAGGTAACATGCTCTGGTGGTTCCCATTCGTTATTGTGGCCGGTCTGGTGGAAGCCAAGGTGTCAGGTACTATGTTAATCATTGTGGGGGCCGTCTTATCCGCACTCTACTGGTCATTGGGCCCGTGGATTATACGTCGCTTTGTCTGGGATGCCACAGGGGATGATTCCTTCTTAATCGGGCACCCAACGGGTATCCTCTGTATCATTGCAGGGAGTGTAGCCCGTGTGGTAGGGGACAAGAAGAAATCAACGGAAGATCTTGATCTCCCTGCTGGTCTCTCCTTCTTCCGCGAAATTTCCATCACCGGTGGCTTGGTCATGTTAGTCATGAACCTAATCGTGGGTTGCTTTATCCCAAGTTTAGTGCCAGCTAAGAACAACCTGATTAGCTACTCCATTCAATCTTCCTTAGAGTTTGCCGGTGGGCTTTTGGTCTTACTCTATGGGGTTCGCTTATTGATTAACCAAATCATGCCAGCCTTCCAAGGGATTGCTGAAAAAGTGGTACCTGGTGCCAAAATGGCTTTTGACGTACCAATCTTATTCAACTACCGGCCAAATGCTGTCTTAATCGGTTTTATTATCGCCATGATTAGTTCTACTGCTATGATTCTGATTGTGAACGCGACCAATGTCTTCGGGGTCTTGTTAGTACCGCTAGTCATCACCAGTTTCTTTGAATGTGGTGGGGCGGCCGTCATTGCTGAAGGGCAGGGTGGTCTGCGCGGGGCCATCATTGGGACTGCCGTCGCTGCCGCGGTCATGGTTATCTTGGTGGCCATTTCTGGTACCATGATGTCTACCACCATTCAAAACTGGTTGTTCGTCTTTGGTGGGAACGACCTATCCGTTATGTCTATTATTGGTAAGTTACTGGGGATGCTATTTGGAGGTGCTTAGAAAGTGTTTGCCTATTTCCAAAGAATTAGGGAGATTCTAAGCAAGGTCGAGGAGCAGGAGGCTAAGAGTCTGGCCCAGGCGGTAGAGATTTTGTCAGAGGCAATTAAGAAGAAACAAGCGATTTTCGTCTTTGGTGCTAGCCATGCCGGGATCTTGGCTGAAGAAATGTTCTACCGAGCAGGTGGCTTAGTATCGATCAACCCCATCTTTGGGAGGGAGCTAATGCTAGATACGCGGCCGATTAGTGCCACTAGCCGAATGGAGCGTCTAGCGGGCTATGGCCAGCTATTGGCCAAGAAAACACCCTTTAAGGCGGGTGATCTTCTAATCGTCCATTCGGTCTCGGGGCGAAATCCGGTTGCTGTGGACTTAGCCCTAGCAGCCAAAGAAAAGGGTGTCTATGTCATAGCTTTGACCAATCTCACCTATTCCCTAGCAACTAAGAGTCGCCATCCCAGTGGCCAACGCTTGTGTGATGTGGCAGACCTAGTGCTAGATAATCACGGCCATATTGGCGATGGGGCTTGCCAGCTTCCGGGTATCGAGCAGCCGGTAGGACCTAGTTCAACGGTGATTGGCGCCTGTATTCTTAACCATCTAGTAGTAGAAGTGAGTCGGAACTTAGCCCAATCAGGATTGAGTCCTCTACCTATCTTTTACTCAGCAAATTTGGATGGCGGGGATGACAAGAACCGTCAGATTTATGAGACTTACAGAGAGGCCATTCACTATGACTTGTAGGTCCAGATTTTAAGCAAAATACCCTGACTTCTCTTAAGTGAAGTCAGGGTATTTTGCTTGCTAAAGTGGTCTAAAGTTTCTTGCTTAAAATCAGATGCTCTAGAGTATTTTTTCTTGTTTGGGTGTATAATGAGAATGAGTGCAGCTTAGCTTTTTCATAAAAAAGACGAATGATTACATAAAAATGATGGGGTAACTTATGGCTTTTTGTGGAAAAAGCTGAGTAAGTCTGATAAAATTGAGTAAAATTTAGACTAGGCACAGGATAATCGAAAGACTAGGAACTGGAGCTGGTTATATGGAAAAACGAAAAGTATATTTAATCTCTTTTGACGCATTTGGCTATGAGGATGTTGCCTTTGCGAGTAAATTACCTAACTTTAAGCGTCTCTTAGACAAGGGGACTTGGGTTAAGAAGGTCCAATCGACCTATCCTTCACTGACCTATGTGGCTCACACCAGTATTATGACGGGCTTGTTGCCTCTGCATCACCAAATTGTCAACAATACTAAGATTCAGCCAGAGCGCCACAGTCCTGACTGGCACTGGTATGCCAAGGAAGTCCAAGGCGAAACCCTCTATGATGTCTTCAAGCGGGCCGGCTATAAGACGGCTTCCTTGCTCTGGCCGGTCATGGGGCGCAACAAG
Source organism: Abiotrophia sp. (assembly GCF_057275535.1). Lineage (NCBI taxonomy): Bacteria > Bacillati > Bacillota > Bacilli > Lactobacillales > Aerococcaceae > Abiotrophia > Abiotrophia sp. The sequence continues at coordinate 18,274 of NZ_DBHIRJ010000010.1, read as the reverse complement.
TCCATCGACTATAATTTAGCGGAAATTATTCCCAACCGTCCTTGGCAGAATCAGGCAATGGTGTCACTAGCTGCTTCCAGCATTCCTTTCTTGCTCAAAATGGAAGCCCGCCATGGTCACAAACGGGACGGCATTCAGCAACCAGCTCTGGATTATTTCCTAGAAGGAGTCTTGCTAGATACCATTCGTGATTACAATCCCGATTTCGTGACGGCGCACTTCTTGCAGCTGGATAGCATGCGCCACTACTACGGGGTTAATTCGGAACAAGCCAAGCAGGCTATTATCGACTTCGATGGTCGCTTGGGGCGTATTATTCAACTTTTAGAAGACATGGGTCAGTGGGAAGACTGCCTCTTCGTCTTGGTGGGGGACCACTACCAACTTAACACCCATACCTTGGTGCGACCTAACCACCTACTCAGTCGCCAATCGGGTTGGCAAACGCTGGGGCGTGACGGCACCATCAAGTCTTGGCAAGTTTATTGCAAGGGCGCAGATGGCTGTGCCTACATCTATCGCAAGCCGGGCGCTAAGATAACGGTCAAAGAAATTTTAGACACTTTACGGCCCATGATGCCTATGATTGAGACAGTTTACACAGCTCAAGAAGCGGCTGACTTCGGAGCAGACCCTAACTGCCTCTTCATGATTGAAGCCAAAAAAGGCTACTATTTCTTAGATGATTTAGCGGGTGATTTCCAAGAATCAGTGGATAATCCAACTTCGGATGCCAAGCTCCTACATGCCACCCACGGCTATCATCCAGCGCGCAATCACTATGCGACAACGGCCTTTTACCACGGGCCAGATGTTAAGGTTGGGCATGCAGTAGAGTCGGGCAGGTTGATTGATCATGCGCCAACCATTTTATCGGCGCTCAAGCTTAATTTCCATCAATATGTCGACGGTAATGTTTTGTACGATATTTTCAGGTAAATAAAATATCAAATTGTCTAGTCGTATGCGTTTACATGAAACGCTTTCAGTGCTATAATAAATGTATGAAATAACAAAGGGAGGGATAGCATGACTGTCGCAGCATTACAAGAGCAACTTTCGGAACACATCTATCATTTCAACCATGGCAACCATGAAGCAGCCTACCAATTTTTGGGCTGTCACAAGGTGGACCAAGATGGAGTGACGGGTTATCGCTTCGCAATTTGGGCCCCTCATGCCGCCAATGTCTATATTCTAGGTGATTTTAATCACTGGCAGAATGAGCCTCTTAGCCATATTGAAGCTGGGGTTTGGGCAGGCATTATTGAAGGAGCCGAACGGAGTCAGTGTTACAAGGTTGGGATTGACCATGGTAATGGTCATATCGAATATAAGATTGATCCCTTTGGTTTTAACTTTGAGATTGCGCCTAAGGATGCCACGGTTGTCTGGGGCTTGGAAGACTTTGAATGGTCTGACCAGGTCTGGATGAACCAGCAATGGCGTAAAAATAGCGTTCATTCGCCTCTCAACATTTATGAAGTGCACGCCAGTTCTTGGCGTCGCCACCCTGACGGCCGCACCTATACCTTTGCGGAACTGGCAGACAGCCTGATTCCTTATGTTAAGGAAATGGGCTATACCCATATTGAAATGATGCCACTCATGGATCATCCGCTGGATGCTTCTTGGGGTTATCAGATTACCGGTTACTATGCGGTTTGTGGCCGCTACGGGACCTTGGAAGAGTTCAAGGACTTCGTTAACCAAGCCCACCAAGCGGGCATCGGGGTCATCATGGACTGGGTGCCTGGTCACTTCTGTCGTAATGCCAATGCCTTGGCTTACTATGACGGGACGCCAACCTTCGAATATCAAGACGTCAACCGCGCTAACAATGTGGGCTGGGGGACGCTCAACTTCGACTTGGGTAAGAACCAAGTCCAAAGCTTCCTCATTTCTAACGCCATGTTCTGGCTTAAGGAATGTCACTTGGATGGTTTGCGGGTGGATGCCGTGTCCAACATGCTTTACTTGGACTTTGACCAAGGACCTTGGACGCCTAACGAAGACGGCAGCAACCACAACCGCCAAGGGGTGGCCTTCCTCCAAAAACTCAATACCACAATTAAAGATCACCTGCCGCATGTCCTCATGATTGCGGAAGAAAGTACCGACTGGAAGGGCATCACCCATGCTGTTTCAGAAGGGGGCTTGGGCTTTGACTACAAATGGAATATGGGCTGGATGAATGATACCCTGCGTTTCTTCGAGACCGATCCTTACTACCGACCACATAATTTCCGTTTAATTACCTTCGTCTTTATGTACCAATACAATGAACGTTATGTCCTGCCATTTTCTCATGACGAAGTGGTTCATGGTAAGAAGTCGCTCTTAGACAAGATTCCTGGCAGCCGCGAAACCCAGTTTGAGACCTTGCGTCTACTGCATGGTTACATGATGGCCCAGCCTGGTAAGAAGCTGCACTTTATGGGCAACGAGCTAGGCCAATACTTAGAATGGCGTTACTACTCCGAGTTGGAATGGAAGGACTTGAGTTTCGAGTTCAACCGTGAGTACCAACACTATATGAAGACCCTCAATCACATCGGTAAGGACTACAAGGCCCTGCATTATTATGATACTGAGCCAGCAGGTCTGACCGTCCTAGATGCTGACAATGTGGAACAGGCTGTCCTGACCATGATGCGACAGGGTAAGGCCAAGCGTGATTTCTTGATCATCGCCTTGAACTTTATCCCAGTTGAACGTCAGGAATACCGAATTGGGGTGCCTTATAAAGGAGAGTACGAAGTCCTGCTCAACTCACAAATGCAAGAGTTTGGCGGACGGTGGACCGAGAATCTACCGGTCATGAAAACTGAAGAAGTGCCTCATGATGGACAACCATACTCCATTGTCACAATAGTTCCTAGTCTGGGTGTGCTCTATATCAAACCCAAACGTATTTACGGCGCTAAATAAAAGCTAAGAAAGGAGATGAAATTAACTGACTTCTTACGCCGAGTGAGTCAGCTAGTTTCGCATGTGTGTATATGAAACAAGATATGATCGCGATGATTTTAGCCGGTGGTCAAGGGACCCGTCTGGGTGTCTTAACCAAACAAACGGCTAAGCCAGCCGTTCCCTTTGGAGGGAAATACCGCATTATTGACTTTGCTTTAAGTAACTGCGCCAACTCTGGGATTAAGAATATTGGGGTTGTAACCCAGTATCAACCTTTAGAGCTTAACGAACACATTGGAAAAGGGGCAGCCTGGGGCTTAACTAGCCGTTCAGGTGGGGCTACCATCCTCCAACCTTACTCTAGCTCAGATGGCGAAAAATGGTTCAAGGGGACAGCTAACGCTATCTACCAAAACATCAGCTATATTGATTCCTTAGATCCTAAGTATGTCCTCATTCTATCAGGTGACCACATCTACAAGATGGACTATGCAGCCATGTTAGAAGACCACATTAAGAACAAGGCAAGCTTGACCGTTGGGGTTATCCCAGTGCCGATGAAAGAAGCGTCTCGTTTCGGGATTATGAACACAGACCAAAATGGTCGTATCATCGAGTTCGAAGAAAAGCCAGCGCAACCTAAGAGCAACCTAGCATCCATGGGGATCTATATCTTCAATTGGGAAACCTTGCGTCGCTACTTAGTGGAAGACCAAGCTAAGAATCGCGAGATGGAAGACTTCGGTAAGAACGTTATTCCAGCCTACCTTAGCAATGCTGAAAACTGCTTTGCTTACTCATTTGAAGGCTACTGGAAAGACGTGGGTACCATCGAATCTCTCTGGGAAGCTAACATGGAATTCTTGGACCCAGAACATCCACTCAACATTAGTGAGGATACTTGGCGGATTTATACCTCCAACCCTGTGACCCCACCACAATTCTTAACAGAGGACGCGCAAATTAAGCACTCGCTAGTTGTGGATGGCTGTTACATTGCCGGCCAAGTGGACAACTCCCTCTTGTCGCGTGATGTCAAGGTAGGGCCTAATAGCCAGGTTGACCATTCTGTGGTCATGTCCAGTGCCACCATCGGTAAAGGCTGTCGCGTTGAATATGCTATTATCGGTGAACAAGCCGTGATTGCGGACGGGGCAAGTGTCATCGGGACCCCAGACCAAATTGCCACTGTAGGATATGCTGAAGTAGTAGGAGGACCAAAAAATGATGGTGAAGAATAAGTTATGTGCGATTCTCAATTTGACCGAAGATGATCAATTATTAAAACCATTGACCCAAAACCGGCCCATTGCCGCCTTACCATTTGCTGACCGTTATCGGGTGATTGACTTCGCCTTGTCCAGCATTTGCCATGCGGAAATTGATTCAGTAGCCCTCTTCATCGCTGAATCTGGTCGTTCAATCTATGACCACATCCGTTCTGGGGCAGCTTGGGACTTGGATTCTCAAGTATCAGGTGGGATTTTCACCTTCTCTCAACAGAACTGGAAGCTCCGCCACCACCAAGAAAACCTCTACGAAGATTACTACTACAACCATCGGGTCTTCATGTCTCGGGCTAAGGCTGAGTACGTCTTTGTAGCCGGATCTAAGATTATTGCTAACGTGGATATCCGCGGCGTCTTCCGCCACCATGTGGCTGAAGGTAAGGATATTACCCTTATCTTCAAACAATTAGACAAAGAAAAATTAGGCGATCAAAACCCTAAATCTCGTGCCCTTAAATTCGATGCCAACCGCCAAGTCAAGGGATTGGTTGAGTACGGTGATTTAGGGGAGGAAGAGAAGGTAGATGCTTCCCTCAGCATGTACTTCCTCAGTGTTAAGACCCTCAACGATATCATTGACCGGGCGGTTGACGAAGAAATCTACATGGAAGTGGATGAATTGATTCAACACTATCTCTTAGACTACACCGTCAACCCATACAAGTATACAGGCTATATGGCCAACATTGACTCTATTCAACGTTACTACAAGGCTAATATGGACATGTTAGACCGTCAAAACTTCACTTCCTTGTTCTACTCAAGCCAACCAATCTTGACTAAGACCAAGAATGGGGTACCGTCCTACTATGCGCCAAGTTCTGATGTGCGTTCATCCGTGGTGGCCTCTGGTTCTTACCTAGCAGGTAAGGTGGAACGCTCACTCATTTCCCGTAAGGTACATGTATCGGAAGGGGCACGTGTCAAGGAATCCATCATCCTACAAGGAACCAAGATTGGCGATGGGGCACGTGTTGAATACGCCATCCTGGACAAGGGCTGTATCGTTGAACCAGGCGCTCACGTCATTGGGACACCTGACAATGTGGTCGTGATTAGTAAGAACACTGTCATTCCAGCAGAATAAAGGAGCAACTATGAAAGTATTATTTGCTTCCGCAGAAGCGGCACCTTTTTTCAAGACGGGTGGACTAGGCGACGTTGCCTATGCCTTGCCTAAGGAATTAGCTAAACAGGGCGTGGATATTCGGGTGGTCTTGCCTTACTACACCCAAACACCGCAGCAATACAAGGACCAAATCCAAGAAATTGCCCATTTTCGCTTCCAATTAGGCGGTCGGAATGTCTACTGTGGCATTAAGTATTTGGAGATGGATGGGGTTAAGTACTACTTCATCGACAACTTGGCTTACTTTGACCGGCCAGCCCTCTATGGCCAATGGGATGATGGCGAACGTTTCGGCTACTTCTCAACGGCTATTATTGAGATGCTGGAAGTCATTGACTGGATTCCAGACATTATTCACTGTAATGATTGGCATACGGCGATGGTGCCCGTGCTCCTGGTGGACCGTTATCACTGGAAAGACCGCTTGCGTCATATCCGCAAGGTCTTGACCATTCACAACCTACGTTTCCAAGGGATCTATGATCCAGTCATCCTGGGCCAAGTCTTCGGGACCGGCTATAATGTCTATACCGAAGATGGGGTTAAGTACTATGACCGGGTCAACTATCTCAAGGGCGGCATTAACTTTTCTGACCGGATTACTACGGTTAGTCCAACTTATGCCCATGAGATTACTACCCAGGCCTTTGGTGAGAACCTAGAAGGGGTCCTCAAGTACAACGAATGGAAATTAAGTGGGATTATTAACGGTATTGACTATGACCTCAATAACCCTGAGACAGATCCACTCATTCCTCATCACTTTAATGTCTCTGACTTAAGTGGTAAGGCAGCTAACAAGGCGGCCTTACAAGAACGCTTAGGCTTGCCGGTCAATCCAGATGTGGCCATGATTGGTATGGTCTCTCGCTTGACCGACCAGAAGGGCTTCCAGTTAGTGGAAGAACGCATGGAAGAATTACTACAGGCAGAAGTTCAGGTAGTCCTCTTAGGGACTGGGGAGCCGCAATTCGAGCACTCCTTCCGTTACTTCGAGTCACGTTATCCTGACAAGATGAAGAGTCTCATTACCTTTGACTTGGGGCTAGCCCAACAAATCTATGCCAGCTGTGACTTCTTCTTGATGCCAAGTGCCTTCGAGCCTTGCGGTCTGTCACAACTTATGGCCATGCGCTATGGGACCTTGCCAATTGTCCATGAGACAGGGGGCTTGCGTGACACCGTTCAACCTTATAACCAATACACTGGGGAGGGGACAGGTTATTCCTTCAATCGTTTCGACGGTTGGACTATGCTCCAAACCATCTACTATGCGCTAGATGTCTACTATAACCGGCCTGGCGCTCACAAGCAATTGGTAGAGCAGGCCATGACCCGAGACTTCTCTTGGACCGGGCCAACCCAAGAATACCTAGCCCTCTACCATTCGCTAGTTCAATAATAGTTAGCTCAGAAGAGACCAAGCCTTATGCTTGTGTCTCTTTCTTGGGCTTATGCCCTACTGATTAAGGAGGAAATCAATGAAGGTCGATGCATTCAAAGACGCCTATAAGAAGAAGTTTGAAGACATGTTCGCCGTGCCTTATACCTCTGGTAGCACCACCGAACAATTCCAAGCCTTAGGCCAATTATTACGCTCTATCTATACTGACAAATGGGTCCACTACAACCAAGGAAAACTGGATAGTAAGCAGAAGCAAGTCTTCTACTTCTCCATGGAGTTCTTGCCAGGTCGTCAGCTCAAACGCTATTTACTTAATTTAGACTTGTTAGACACGGCTCGGACGGCCCTAGAAGAATTGGGCCTAGACTTTGAAGCCGTAGCGGCTGCGGAAGTCGATCCAGCCCTGGGGAACGGAGGCTTGGGTCGTTTGGCTTCTTGCTTCATGGATTCCATGGCGGCCACCGGCGTGCCAGGTAATGGTTGCGGTATTCGCTACCGTTATGGGCTCTTCAAGCAAAAATTCATCGATGGTTACCAAATTGAATTGCCAGAAAACTGGTTGCGTAACCCTAACTCCTGGGAAGTCCGCAAGGAATCCAAGTCCGTTATTGTTCGCTTTGGCGGCAATGTCTGGTTGGAACCTAATAAATTTGGGGACTTGAAGCCAGTCTATGAAAATACTTTTGATGTTTTGGCGGTGCCTTACGATACACCACAAATCGGCTATCGTAACGATGTGGTCAATAACCTACGTCTCTTCACGGCCGAAATTCCGCCAGGCCACGAGTCTTATTTCACGACCCCTGAGCAACGCAAGGAAATTCAAGAGATCACGGAAGTGCTCTATCCGGATGACTCTAACTACGAAGGCCGTCTCTTGCGTCTTAAGCAAGAATACTTCATGTGCTCAGCCGGGATTCAAAGTATTGTCCGCTACTTCAAGACCCTCGGCTTGCCTTGGAGCGTTTTCCCAGATAAGGTGGCTATCCACATTAACGATACCCACCCAACCCTCTGTATTCCAGAATTGATGCGGATTCTGGTCGATGAAGAGAGCCTGACTTGGGGGCAAGCTTGGAACATCGTTAAGAAATCAACTTCCTACACCAACCACACTATCTTGGCGGAAGCCATGGAACGTTGGCCAATCTACATGATTGAAGGCCTCTTGCCACGGATTATGCAGATTATCTATGAAATCAACCGCCGTCACTTGGTTAACAAGACAGCCCTCTACGGGGCGGAACTAGCCCACCGTACAGCACCAATCGACGGGGACCAAGTGCTCATGGCTAACCTGGCCATTATTGCCAGCCACAGTGTTAACGGGGTAGCCAAGCTTCATACCGAGATTTTGGAACACTACACCTTGCGGGATTTCAAGACAATCTATCCATTCCGCTTCAACAACAAGACCAATGGGGTGACTCACCGCCGTTGGGTCCAGCTAGCCAATGAAGGCCTCAGCAAGGTCCTCGACCAATACATTGGCAACCGCTGGCGCTTCAAGCCACGGGAAATGAACATTCTCCAAGCCTTCCGTGACAATGGTGAGGTATTAGAAAAACTACAAGAAGTCAAGCTATCCAACAAGGAACGCTTTGCTCGTTTCGTTAAGGAAGAGATGAAGCTAGACATTGATCCGACTGCCTTATTCGACGTGCAAATCAAGCGACTCCATGCCTACAAGCGCCAACTCCTGCAAGTCATGCATATTGTAGATCGCTACTTGACTCTCAAGGAGAATCCTAAGGCTGACTTTGCTAAACGGGTCTTCATTTTCGGGGCCAAGGCGGCACCAAGCTACCACTATGCCAAGTCTGTCATCAAGATTATTAATGAGTTGGCTAATTTGGTCAACAATGACCCAGCCATTGGGGATAAGATCAAGATTGTCTTCGTCGAAAACTATGGGGTTTCCCTAGCCGAATTGATTATTCCTGCTGCTAACTTATCGGAACAAATTTCCTTGGCGGGTAAGGAAGCGTCCGGGACTTCTAACATGAAGTTAATGGCTAACGGGGCCTTAACCATGGCGACCTTGGACGGTGCCAACGTTGAAATCTATGACCTAGTCGGTGACGATAACATCTTCCTCTTTGGCATGACGGCCGACGAGGTCCAACAATTGCGTGAGGCTAATAACTACTACTCACGGGGCATCTATGAGGAAAATCCACAGATTAAGCGTGTGCTCAATGCCTTCATTGACGGAACTATCCCTAATATCGAAGCCGAAGGGCGCGAGATCTTCGATTCCTTGGTCCTCTACAACGATGAATACTTCCTCTTGCAAGACTACCCAAGCTTCTATGAAGCGCAAATAGCTGCTGACAAGCTCTATCAAGAGCCTAAGGAATGGGCAAAACGTGCCCTGACCAACATTGCCTATTCCGGCAAATTCTCGTCAGATTACACCATCTTGCGTTACGCCGAAAGCATCTGGAATGTGTCGCCTGAGACCAATTTACTTGGCGAAGGCTTCAGCAATCTAGACTAAGAAGACGAAAGACCGAGACTGGATCTCGGTCTTTTTGTGTCTTTTGACCAGTGAAAAAGCCAAAGCTTGCGATAGTAAGAGGCTAATTGTCGTGGATTATATGTGAAATTTAGATATTTTTTACTGAATCTTCGCTATAGAAATTATCTATAATCTTGGGGCGTAAATACAAAAAAAGTGATGCATTTTAGTTCCGGCTGTATTATAATTATCTACGTGACAAAATCGGTCCCTAACCCTAATGGAAACACTTTTCCAAATCAGTTTTCTTCTCCAGAGAAAGTGCAAAACATACTGATGACAATAGACCTGTTTTGATACCAAAAGATTGGAAGGACGAATGTGAATGTTCAGTAAACGTAATAAGCTGATGAACGAACAACGTAAAGGCGAAAAAATCACCCGCTACGGGATTAAGAAGTATAGCTTTGGTGCGGCTTCTGTTGCGGTAGCTTTCGGGATTTATTTTGCTAACGGTCCTGTGGTAACGGCGCAAGAAGTGTCCAATGCCACCAGTACCGAGGCTAGCCTAGAAGTGCCAGCCACATCAGCCAGTGAAGTAGCCAGTGCTGAGACGCTAGCGCCAGAAAGCCAGGTAGCTGAGTCGAGCGCTAGTCAAAGCTCAGAAGTTGAGTCAGCAACTAGCCAAGAAGAAAAAGAAAGCCAAGCTAGTCAAGAAGTAGATAAGAAGGCAGAAGAAGTAGCTGACCCAACTGCAAATGCCGAAAGTCCAGCTGAGGCTAACAAACCAGCCAGACGGACTCCGGGTTATGCGGTCAAGCCAGTGCCTAAGCCAAGTACAGCTTCTATGCCACGAGCTACTAACCAAGGTCAACCCATCCCTCAAGGGACAGGTTTCCGTGATAGCGGGGCAACGGGTATTACCCCTGGGACTGGTCCTGCAGGGGCGGATGACGCGACCTCTGTGCCACGCGTAGCCAAACCAACCTGGGAAGAGTCCGAGCGCAAGAAGAGCGTTCAATTAGCCAAGCAAATTACCTGGCTTGATTTCTCCGACAATGCTAGTTGGAAGAATTTGGACGCTAGTGGCGGCCTTCAAGTAGGGACCATCTATAAGAAAGAAATCTCACCTGGTTATGAAGTGACCTTGACCGTCACCGAGCTAAAGCCCTTTAACTCTACCGAAATCTATAAGAAACGGGTGGAAGGGACGGCCTCTGCCGGGACCTACAATCCAGATGCCAAGAACGATTTCCTAAAATCAGCGCCACAATATGGACGCGTAGCACCTTCTGTCAAGGGGGCTATTCAAAACCAATGGACAACCATCCAGGGCCAAGGCTTTAATACCCAGGGACGCAAGACTCAGATTGTCTTACCAGAAAACTCCACCAACTGGGGAGTAAAGTTCAATATTGAAGCGACCTACCGTGGCAAACAGGTTAAGCCATCGGTTGTTATGGCCGATGGGGAAGATGCTAACCCTGGTGAATTTGCGATCTTCACGACCAACGGGGCTGGCTGGGAATACCTAGGTGAATGGAAAAATGGAACAGCTGCCAAAGAGCCTTATACTGTCATCACCAAGAAAATGGTAGAGGATGATAATAAGCGCCGAAACCTCTTAATTCTACGCGATAAGAGCGTAGACTGGGATAAATACCTAAGTCCAGATACAGTGACAGGTGGTTTAGGCACCCAAGTCTTTGGGCCTAACCTCTCCAACCAACGTACGGTACCAGTCGTGATGACGCGTGGGGCTTCAGAAGTTGGTTTCTATGTGGCCTCTTCCGGCCAACAAGCCATGATGATGGGCTTCTTAGTAGTCGATGGTAGTGATGCTCCAGACAGTTATGGCGAAGCCTTCCATACGGTTTCATCACGGGATTCTTTGACCAATGCCACCATTAACCAACCATACTTGGGAACAACGCCTGCCGATATTGACGTTGATACGGCCAATGATTGGACCTTTGACGATCGTAAGGAATTAGCGGACGAGGGGGCTAGCCAGTTATTGACGGATGAGCAATTGGCTAACTCTAATGACCTACTTGATCTAAGCAAGGCTCAAAATGGGACCTACAAACTCAAGATTAAGGCCAGTCCTAATGGGAATCCACAGGCACATGTTAAGGCCTGGATTGACTTCAACCAGAATGGGATTTTTGAAGACAATGAAGGTAGTGTCATCAAGACCATTACAGCAGCTGGCGACCATACCTTGAGCTTTAATGCTATCCCAGGTTTATCAGGGGGGACCGTTAACCAGTTAGGGATGCGGCTTCGGATTGCAACCAATGCAGGTGATATTGATAAACCAACGGGCTTTGCCTTCAGTGGGGAAGTCGAAGACATGCTCCTGCACCGTATCTATCCACCTCAAGGTGAAAAGCAAAGCTCGGATGGTTTTACCGGCCAAACTCAGACAGCCAGCCTCCACTTTACCCCTAAGGGGACAGACCGCTCAGACGACACAATTAAGACGGTCATGAGTACGCAAGCACCTCAAGTCTTGGATAATCAAGGCAATGTGCTGACTCCAACTAATGGCAATACTTATGTGCGACCTGAAGGGACTTACGTGGTCACCCACAATGGCAGTGATGTCCAAGTGACCTTTACGCCGACTGCTGATTTTTCAGGAACAGCCGATGGTATTAATATTCGTTGGAAGGATAGCAACGGTAGCTCGACTAATTGGCAGTCTAGTGATGCAGCAGATCCAAATAAGAATGACATTCTCAACAATATGGACGGCCGTTATGTGCCAACCGTTCGGAAAATTCCAAACTATGAGTCAAATGGCCTCCAAGGCTTGGAACAAAATAAAACCCTAGTCTTTAACGATGATGATGCGAATGCGGCAGTCGTCACACCAGATGCGACTCGTCCTGCTAGCTTTGTAGATGCTAGTGGTCAGCCTCTAGTAGGCAATTCGGTGCCTGCCATGGCCAATGGTCAGCAAGTGGGGACCTATGAATTGGATCCAAACACTGGTCAAGTGACCTTCAAGCCTAACAAGAGCTTTTTTGGGACACCTGATCCAGTGGTCGTTCAAGTCATGGACGCGGATGGCAAAGCCCACCGAGCACGTTACCAGCCAACGGTGACTAAGGTAACGCCAACTAGCACCAACGACAGCTCAACTGGTCTGCAAGGTCAAGCACAGTCTGGCAAGCCAACCTTTACAGCGGGAGATCCTGCGGTTCCGCTTGATGATAGCAAGCCAATGACCTTCGAAGACGGTCAGCCAACTAAGACCGTGCAAGGTGTCGGGGTCTACACCATCAACTCAGATGGCTCCATTACTTTCACGCCTGAGAAACAATATGTCGGGACCCCAGCTCCAGTAACCGTCAAACGTGTGGATGTGAACGGGACCGAAGTGACGGCTACTTATACGCCAACGGTGACCAAAGTAACCCCAACAAGCACCAATGCGACCTCGGAAGGCCTACAAGGTCAGCCGCAAAAGGGCAAGCCAACATTCACCGAGGGTGATCCATTAGTGCCGCTTGATGATGCCAAGCCAATGACCTTCGAGGATGGCACAAGTACTAAGAAAGTTCCAAATGTTGGGACCTACGTCATTGAATCAGATGGGACGATTACCTTCACACCAGAGAAACAGTATGTTGGGACCCCAGATCCTGTAGTTGTAAAACGTGTTGACAAGAATGGGACTGAAGTGACTGCGAAGTACACACCAACCGTAACTAAGGTAACGCCAACTAGTACTGATGCCACATCGAACGGTGTTCAAGGCCAACCACAAACAGGGACACCAGTCTTCACACCAGGTGATGATGCTGTGCCAATCGACTTGGATAGTCCAATGACTTTTGAAGATGGCCAGCCAACTAAGACGGTGCCAGGTGTCGGGGTCTATACCATCAACCCAGATGGTTCTGTCACCTTTACACCAGACAAACAATATGTTGGGACACCAGCGCCAGTCACTGTTAAACGCGTCGATAAGAACGGGACGGAAGTGACTGCTAAGTACACGCCAACTGTAACTAAAGTAACCCCAACAAGCACTGATGCCACTTCGAACGGTGTTCAAGGCGTTCCACAAACAGGGACCCCTGTTTTCACGCCAGGTGACTCAGCAGTGCCGATTGATTTGGACAGCCCAATGACCTTTGAAGACGGACAGCCAACTAAGACCGTGCAAGGTGTTGGTGTCTACACCATTAACCCAGATGGTACCATCACCTTCACACCAGAGAAACAATATGTTGGGACGCCAGATCCAGTAGTTGTAAAACGTGTTGACAAGAATGGGACTGAAGTGACTGCGAAGTACACGCCAACCGTAACGAAAGTGACGCCAACTAGCACTGATGCCACATCGAACGGTGTTCAAGGCCAACCACAAACAGGGACGCCAGTCTTCACACCAGGTGACGATGCTGTACCAATCGACTTGGATAGTCCAATGACCTTTGAAGATGGGCAGCCAACTAAGACTGTGCCTGGTGTCGGTGTTTACTCCATCAACCCAGATGGTACCATCACTTTCACACCGGACAAGCAATATGTTGGGACCCCAGCTCCTGTAGTCGTAAAACGTGTGGACAAGAATGGGACGGAAGTGACCGCTCAATACACGCCAACGGTAACGAAAGTGACTCCAACAAGCACCAACGCAGAGTCGACTGGCGTTCAAGGCCAGCCACAAAAGGGCAAGCCAACATTCACCGAAGGTGATCCGTTGGTGCCGCTGGACGATACTAAACCGATGACTTTCGAAGACGGTTCAAGCACCAAGAAAGTTCCAAATGTTGGGACCTACGTCATTGAATCAGATGGGACGATTACCTTCACGCCAGACAAGCAATACGTTGGAACACCAGATCCTGTAGTTGTAAAACGTGTTGACAAGAATGGGACTGAAGTGAATGCGAAGTACACGCCAACTGTAACTAAAGTAACCCCAACAAGCACTGATGCCACTTCGAACGGTGTTCAAGGTCAGCCACAAAAGGGCACACCAACTTTCACCGAGGGTGATCCATTGGTGCCACTTGATGACACCAAACCAATGACCTTCGAAGATGGTTCAAGCACTAAGAAGGTACCGAATGTCGGGACCTATGTCATTGAGTCTGATGGATCTATTACCTTCACACCAGAGAAACAATATGTTGGGACGCCAGATCCAGTAGTCGTAAAACGTGTGGACAAGAACGGTACTGAAGTTACCGCTAAGTACACGCCAACCGTAACAAAAGTGACGCCAACCAGCACTGATGCCACATCAAACGGCGTTCAGGGTGTTCCACAAACAGGGACCCCAGTCTTCACACCAGGTGACTCAGCCGTGCCAATCGATTTAGATAGTCCAATGACTTTTGAAGATGGCCAAGCAACTAAGACGGTGCCGGGTGTCGGTGTTTACTCCATCAACCCAGATGGTTCCATCACCTTCACACCAGAGAAACAATATGTTGGGACGCCAGATCCAGTTGTGGTCAAACGTGTGGACAAGAACGGGACTGAAGTGACCGCTCAATACACGCCAACTGTGACCAAAGTGACGCCAACAAGTACCAACGCAGAGTCAACTGGAGTTCAAGGCCAGCCACAAAAGGGCAAGCCAACATTCACCGAAGGTGATCCGTTGGTACCACTTGATGACGCTAAGCCAATGACCTTCGAGGATGGCTCAAGCACCAAGAAGGTGCCAAATGTTGGGACCTATGTCATTGAATCAGATGGTACGATTACCTTCACGCCAGAGAAACAATATGTTGGAACACCAGACCCAGTTGTAGTCAAACGCGTTGACAAGAACGGTACTGAAGTGACCGCGAAGTACACGCCAACTGTGACCAAGGTCACACCAACAAGTACTGATGCCACATCGAACGGTGTTCAGGGTGTTCCACAAACAGGGACCCCAGTCTTCACGCCAGGTGACTCAGCCGTGCCAATTGATTTGGACAGCCCAATGACCTTTGAAGACGGACAGCCAACCAAGACGGTGCCAGGTGTCGGTGTTTACTCCATCAACCCAGATGGTTCCATCACTTTCACACCGGACAAGCAATATGTTGGGACGCCAGCTCCTGTAGTCGTAAAACGTGTGGACAAGAACGGTACGGAAGTGACCGCGAAGTACACGCCAACTGTGACCAAAGTGACGCCAACAAGCACTGACGCCACATCGAACGGTGTTCAAGGCCAACCACAAAAGGGCACGCCAACTTTCACCGAGGGTGATCCATTAGTGCCGCTTGATGATACCAAGCCAATGACCTTTGAGGATGGCTCAAGTACCAAGAAAGTGCCAAATGTCGGGACCTATGTCATTGAGTCAGATGGCTCTATTACCTTCACACCAGAGAAACAATATGTGGGAACACCAGATCCTGTAGTCGTAAAACGTGTGGATAAGAACGGGACGGAAGTGACCGCTAAGTACACGCCAACGGTAACGAAAGTGACTCCAACAAGCACTGACGCCACATCGAACGGTGTTCAGGGTGTTCCACAAACAGGGACCCCAGTCTTCACGCCAGGTGACTCAGCCGTGCCAATCGACTTGGATAGCCCAATGACTTTTGACGATGGTCAGCCAACCAAGACAGTGCCAGGTGTTGGTGTCTATACCATCAACCCAGATGGTTCGATTACTTTCACACCAGACAAGCAATATGTCGGAACACCGGCCCCAGTTACTGTTAAACGTGTTGACAAGAACGGTACGGAAGTGACGGCTCAATATACGCCAACTGTGACCAAGGTAACGCCAACAAGCACTGACGCTACATCAAACGGCGTTCAGGGCATTCCTCAAACCGGTACCCCAGTCTTTACACCTGGCGATCCAGCAGTACCAATCGACTTGGATAGCCCAATGACCTTCGAAGACGGTCAACCTACTAAGACTGTACCTGGTGTAGGTGAATACTCCATTAACCCAGATGGCTCTGTCACCTTTACCCCAGACAAGCAATATGTCGGGACACCAGCTCCAGTCACTGTTAAGCGTGTTGACAAGAACGGAACGGAAGTGACGGCTCAATATACGCCAACTGTGACCAAGGTGACGCCAACAAGTACTGACGCTACATCGAACGGCGTTCAAGGCCAACCACAAAAGGGCACACCAACTTTCACCGAAGGTGATCCATTAGTACCACTTGATGATGCTAAGCCAATGACCTTTGAGGATGGCTCAAGCACCAAGACTGTACCAAACGTTGGTGTCTACACCATCAACCCAGATGGTTCCATTACCTTTACCCCAGACAAGCAGTATGTTGGGACACCAGCCCCAGTCACCCTTAAACGTGTCGATAAGAACGGTACGGAAGTCACCGCAACATACACACCGACGGTGACTAAGGTAACGCCAACCAGCAGCCCGGCTACTTCAACTGGTCCGCAAGGTCTGGCCCAAACCGGCAACCCAGTCTTTACCCCAGGGGATCCGGCTGTGCCGATTGATCTGGATAGTCCAATGACTTTTGAAGATGGTAAGACCACGAAGTCCGTCCCAGGCGTAGGTGAATATGCTATCAACTCAGATGGCACCATTACCTTCACGCCAGATAAACAATATGTCGGAACTCCTGCGGCAGTAGTCGTCAAACGTGTCGATAAAAATGGTACGGAAGTGACCGCAACTTATACGCCGACGGTGACCAAGGTAACGCCAACTTCTGAGGATGTCAGCTCAACTGGCCTTCAAGGTCAACCACAAACCGGTACGCCAACTTTCACCCCAGGTAACCCTGAAGTGCCAATGGATGACACGGTGCCAATGACCTTCGAAGATGGTTCAAGTACTAAGTCAGTTTCGGGTGTGGGTGTTTACACCATCAACCCAGATGGTTCCATCACTTTCACACCAGACAAACAATTTGTAGGCAAACCAGATCCTGTAAGAGTCAAACGTGTTGATAAGAACGGCACCCCAGTGACCGCTGACTACCAAGTAGAAGTGACGCGCGTCACCCCAACCAGCACGCCAGCTACTTCGACCGGTCTACAAGGTCAACCACAAACTGGCAGTCCAGTCTTCAAAGAAGGGGCGCCAGAAGTCCCAATGGATGACACCGTTCCAATGACCTTCGAAGATGGTTCTACGACTAAGTCAGTCCCAGGTGTGGGTGACTACTCTATCAACCCAGATGGCTCTATCACCTTCACGCCAGACAAACAATACGTAGGGACACCAGACCCAGTAACAGTGAAACGTGTAGATAAGAATGGTACGCCAGTCACCGCAACTTACACGCCAACTGTGACTAAGGTAACCCCAACCAGCACGCCAGCGACTTCAACAGGCGCTCAAGGCTTACCTCAATCAGGCAGCCCAGTCTTCACCCCAGGTGATCCAGCAGTTCCAATGGATGACACAGTGCCAATGACCTTTGAAGATGGCTCAAGCACTAAATCAGTCCCAGGCGTAGGTGAATACTCTATCAACCCAGATGGTTCTATTACCTTCACTCCTGAAAAACAATTCGTTGGGACGCCAGACCCAGTAACAGTGAAACGTGTCGACAAGAACGGTACGCCAGTCACCGCAACTTACACGCCAACTGTGACCAAGGTAACGCCAACCAGCACGCCAGCGACTTCAACTGGTCTGCAAGGTCAACCACAATCAGGCAGTCCAGTCTTCACGCCTGGTAACCCTGAAGTGCCAATGGATGACACCGTGCCAATGACCTTCGAAGATGGTTCTACGACTAAGTCAGTGCCAGGTGTAGGTGACTACTCTATCAACCCAGATGGCTCTATCACCTTCACGCCAGACAAACAATTCGTGGGCAGTCCAGATCCAGTGACAGTTAAACGTGTCGATAAGAACGGTACGCCAGTCACCGCGACTTACACCCCAACTGTGACCAAGGTAACGCCAACTAGCACGCCAGCCACTTCAACTGGTGCGCAAGGTTACAAACAATCTGGTAAGCCAGTCTTCACGCCAGGTGCTTCTGCTGTGCCAATGGATGATACGGTGCCAATGACCTTCGAAGACGGCACCACCACTAAGACCGTCATCGGCGAAGGGGTCTACACCATCCAAGCAGATGGTTCCATCGAGTTTGTGC